>NZ_JAFCTU010000002.1:0-276369 GCF_049896185.1 Massilia sp. TSP1-1-2 | reverse complement strand
TCGCTATCGAGTTCGCGCTCGCCCGGCTTGGCCTTGCTGGCATCTTGCCCGCCAACGGCGCCCTCATGCTTGCCCTTGGCCTTGGGATCAATCTGTTCGATAAAGGCTTCATGCGCCTTGGCCGCATCCTTGCTAAACAAGGCAGCCTGCTCGGTGGCCGTGTCGCCCAGCAGTTTGCCCAGATCGTGCGCGCTGTGGAACTGTGACAGCGCCTGCTCGGTATCAAGCTGGGTCGAGGTCACGCCGCTGCCTTGCTGCGGGCGCGCCGTGGTCGACAACAGCACGCCGTCGCCGCCGCGCACCACGCCCCAGGCGTCGGTGCGCAGCTCAAAGCCGCTGCCGCGGTACGCGCCGCGCTGGGCGGAGGAGGGCTGCTGGGCGATCAGGTAACCCAGATTGAGCTGGGTCGCCGCCGTGCTGGTTGCCAGCCGCGTGCGCACCTGGCCGGGCGTGTCGTCCAGCTGCCACTGATTGAACCCGGCGCCGTCAAAATTATGACTGTGGATACCAGACAGCACGCCCGCGTGGTTGGCGCCCGAATCGACGCCGGCCGCGAACGGCGGCGCGTCCGCGCCGGTATATAGTTGGGCCACCACCAGCGGGCGGTCCATGTCGCCTTCGATAAAGTCGACCAGCACTTCGGTGCCGATGCGCGGGGTGAACTGCGAACCCCAGTTGGGGCCCGCTAGCGCTTCGGCCACGCGCACCCAGGTGCCGGACGTTTCGTCGCCCGGCGCATTGCCCTTGCTGTCGGTGTTGTGGCCCATGCCGCCGGCGTTGGCGCCCTGGCCGCGCTGCCAGGCAAACTGCACCCGGACCTGATGGTCGCGCACTGTCGTTGAAATGGCGTCGCCCAGTCCCACCACCAGCGCCGTTTGGGGACCGAGCGCGGTGCTGGTGTGCGGGTCTGCCATCATGCGCGGCACGATCGCCACCACATCGCGCACGCAGGCAAAGGTATTGCGGTAGGTGCCCGCTTCGACGCCCGTATCGGCCGCACCTTTTACCTGCGACTGAAAATTATTGCGCGCTTCATGGCGGACCGAGAGGACAGTGAACGCGGCGTCCGGATAGCGCTCGTGCTGGCTCAGCGTAAAGGCGTGGCCGGCGGCCAGGCGGCGCACGGCGCCGGCGCCTTCGAACACCTTGTTTTCCAGTTCCAGGGCCTGCAGCATCAAGGCGCTGTGCGGGTCGGCCGCGCCGCTGTCGCTGGCAATGCGCTCGCCACTGCCGTCATAGATCGCCAGCGCAGGCAGTTCGCCAGCGTCAAGGCTGGACTGCTGTTCCGCTGCGGGGGCCACCAGCTGCAATGGATCCCAGCTGCTGATGCTGACCGCATTGGCCTGCATTTGGCGCCGCGCGCTGAATTTGTCGATTGCGTCGTCGGTGTCTGTCGCGCGCACGCCGTGAAAGCGGATGGTGTCGCCGCCGGGTGTGGCCGGCGCTTTCGCCTTGCTGTCGAAGATGACCAGCTTGTGCTTGGCTTGGCCGTCGCCGGCCGCGTCGTCGTCGCCTGCCTGGTCATGCTCGAAGCGCCAGTTCAAGCCCTCCGAGGCCAGCAGGCGCGTGATGAATTCCAGGTCGCTCTCGCGGTACTGGGTGCAGATTTCCCGCTGCGCCAACGCCTGCGTGACGTCGAATTCAAAGCGCACCTGCGGATAGTCGGCCAGCAGTTCTGTGATGATCTCTTGCGCGTTCTTGTCCTGGAAAATATAGCTGTCGCGGCGATGGCGCAGCAGCGAAAAGGCCGGCTCCAGGCGCAGGCGATAGCGCGCCACGCCGCCGTCGGCGCCGAGCCATGCGGCCTGCGTGCACAGGCCGTGCCACGCGCGCCGGCTGCCGTTTGGCTGCAGCAGGGAGATGGTGAGTTCCTCGCCAATGAACAGGTCAAGCTCAAGATCGGTCGACACGCTCAGCGCATCGACATCGAAGGCGAACAATTCGTTGACCGCTTCGCGGCCGCTGAATTTTTCGGCCATCAGCGATTCAGGCAAGGCTCGGTCCTGCGCGCTGGCCAGCGTGACCAGGCGTGCATGCTGGCTTAGCCCGGTCCCGAACAGGCCCAGGGCGGAGAATTCGGCCAAGCCGTCCATCAGGGCAGTGTGATGGTCAGGTTGGCAGCTTTCGGGGCCAGCTTGACGACGTCGTCATAAGCAATGAGCGTGTGCTCGGTACTGCGCGAGAGCGAAGCGCGCAGCCCGATATAACCCAGTATGCAAATGAGCCCGAACACCGAGCACAATACCCACAGCGGCAAGTCGCTGCGCAGCTTGTGGATGATCTGGTCCGGGCGGTCGGCGAAAGGCGCAAAACCGCCGCGCTTGCCCTTCATGCTGGCTATTTCGTCGCCCAGGCGCGCGGTGAGGTAGTTCAGCTTTTCGGTGCCCTCGATGATGTACTTGCCCTGAAAGCCGAGCAGCAGGCACATATGGAAAACTTCGAGCGCATGCAAATGGGCGCTGCCGCGCGCGCGCAGCGATTCAAGCCGGTTGAAAAAATTTTCACCGGCCAGTTGGTCGCCGAACAGGGTCAGTTGCAGCGGCCGGCGCGACCAGTCTTCGCGAATTGGAAACTGCGAGCGCAAAATGATCTCGTCAACGGCGGCGCAAAATGCATACTTCGATGCGTCGATGTCATCGGCCGATGCACCGTGCTTCTTGGCGCCGCGACCAAATTCGTCGAGGAACTGCGCCATCTTCTGCGCAAAATCCGCGTTGTCCTGCGGGCCGTTGCCGTTCTTGAGCATGAACAGTGCATAAAAACCGTCATACATCAGGTCGAGCAGCGTTTGCGGCGCGGCGCTTTGCGATGGCGCTTGCGGCGCGGCGCCGATCAGGGAGGGTGCGTTCGAGGTCATTGAAAATAATCCTTGGGTCAGGAAGTCACGGCAATCAGCTCAAGCGACAGTTCGCGCATGCCTGACGGGACATAGATCGAAATCGATTGCGCCTGCAGCATGCGTTCATACATCTGGCCTTTCGCTTCGATCGTGAAGTAGACGGTGTCGGGCCGCACCGGCACTGCGGCAGGCACCTGCGGCGCGTGCGACAGGCGCACGCCCGGCATGGCCGAGAGAACGAATTTTTCCACATCGTCCGGCGCGCCGATCTTGAAGCGCATCGGCACCACGTCCACCAGTTCAACGGCCGTCATGTCGGCCGACACGGCCACATAGAAGGCCGTCTTGTCGTCGATTTTACCGGAGTCGAGCATGCCGATGTAGTAGCTCGGCCTGACTTGCGTCAAGGCAATAGCGAAGTATTTGGACGAGATGACGGTGTCCAGCAGTTCGCGGATGATCAGGTGCAGCTTGGCAAAGCACGGTCCCGGATCGCTGTGCAGATAAGGCGGCAAATCGGTCAGTGTCCAGCTCTTGGAAAACGTCATCAGGCCGCCGGCTACGCCAAGCAGTTGTTCGTACAGGCGTTCTGGATGGAGTGCCGGATGGTGAAAGTAGTGCGCCAGCGATGCGTAAGCCGAGCTGGCCGTATGCAGCAGCCAGAATGACGACATGTCGCCGGAGCGAAATTCAATCACGTTCTTGCTCGGCTCGCGATGGTGGCCGTACAAGGCGCTGACCTTGGCCTGCAGCGCGTCGATCAGGCGGCGCAGTTGCAGGAACAGGATGGGCGCGCCGCGAATCGACATGCTGGGCGGGACGAACGCCGGATCGAGCTCGAAGCCGCCGGTGGCCACGCGGCGCAGGCGCAGCAGCGGGAAGTGCACGTACGAGTCGCGCGGCTCGAATTCCGACACCAGGCGCACGGTTTTCTTCAGATACGCCAGCTGGGCTTGCGCGGCCTGGGTGTACAGGTCGGGCGTGTCCATGTTCGCTTGCACGAAGCGGGCCGCGTTCATCGACTGGCCGGTTTGACCGAAATTGCCGCCGAAAGGCTTGAAGGCGGGCAGGGCGGCGTAAAACGTGACGGTCTGCTGCGACTGCAGCAGTTCCGACAGATCGACCGTGTCGGGCAGTTCGTCGGCGCCCGGCGCGTCGTACAGCTCGCCGTCCTGGAAACGCAGCGACAGTTCCATCACGCGCAGCGCATTGTTCGACAGCGCGTCGCGGTCCACCTGCAAGGTGTTCACGCCCCAGGCGTAGGGGTGAAGCGCCTTGACGCTTTCGTTCAGGCGGTGTTCGTGGTACTGGTCTTGCTGCTGAAAATGCTGGGGGCGCAGGAACAGGCCCTCGCCCCAAAGTACTTTGCTCGTCATGACGTTTGCATCCTTCTATTTGTCTCGGTGGCAAGTATGCCCGACGTTAATTACTGAAACAATAACATTTCCTGAAGAAATTAGCACTGAAAAAACGAAATCAATCGTGCGCAGTGAGAATTGGTGATTTTCAATTGATTGTATTAATCTTTGATTATGTGATAACGTGTCGCCAGAGTAAATATTTCAATTAAAACATTGTTTCTTTGTTACTGTTTCTGAGGACTGCATGACCACCCTGACTACCCTGTACCGTTTCCTGGGCAGCGCCGCGCTGATCGCCAGCCTGACTGCCTGTGCCACCAACACTGCCACCCCGTCCGCCGCCGCCGCGCCCAAGCTGCAGGACATGTTGACCAAAGCTTCCGAAGCGGCCAGCGCCGGCCAGAAAGAGCAGGCCATCACCCAGTGGAAGGCAACCGCCGCCGCCTACCCGACCGACAAGACCGCCTGGGGCCATATCGCCAAGGCGAAATTTGACGCGGCCCAATACGGTGAAGCCATCGTCAATGCCGAAGAAGTGCTGGTGCGCGACCCCAACGACAAGCAAGCGAGCAGCATCATCGCCACCAGCGGCCTGCGCCTGGCCACCCGCGCCTTGAGCAACCTGAGCCGCCAGAACGGTTTTACCGGTTCGCTGCAAAAGGAATCGATGGAACTGGCGCGCGTGCTGCGCGACAGCCTGGGCAACGATATTTTGTTCAGCCCGCCCCCAGACAAGATCACGATCAAGGATCCGAAGCCAAAGGCCAAGGTCGTCAGCGATGCGCCGGCCAAGGTCAAGCTCGCCGAGCCGCCGAAGGTCAAGGAAAAGCCAAAGGCCGACGACTGCAAGGCCGGCGACCCGTTTTGTGCGTTGAAGTAAACACCGTTTAACGATTCCATCCACCTAGAGGGGAAAATTATGTCCAAGTCAGAGAGTGTCCAGAAGCGCCTGCAAAAGGTTCGTCCACCACGCGTGCAGATGACGTACGACGTTGAAATCGGCGACGAGACCGCGAGCAAGGAACTGCCTTTCGTTACCGCCGTCGTCGGCGATTTCGGCGGCAATTCGGAAGTCGAGCAAAAGCGCCTGAAGGACCGCAGTTTCGTCGGCATCGACCGCGACAATTTTGATGAAGTGATGAAGGGCGTCGCCCCGCGCGCCGCCTACCAGGTGCAAAACACGCTGTCCGACGAAGGCGGAAAATTCGGCGTCGACCTGACCTTCAATTCGCTCGAAGATTTCCGTCCGGAGTCGATCGTGGCCCAGGTCGAGCCGCTGCGCAAACTGCTCGAAGCGCGCACCAAGCTGGCCGACCTGCGCAACAAACTGGCCGGCAACGACAAGCTCGAAGACTTGCTCAACGACGTCTTGCACAGCACCGAAAAAATGGCAGAACTCGGCCAGGCCACCACCAACAAGGAAGATTGATCATGTCCGCTCAAATGAACCAGGCCGCAGGTGCGGCGCCCGCAGCCGAGTCGGCACTGCTCGACCAGATCGTTGAACAGAGCAAGGTCGCCAAGTCGAGCGTCGAACATGAGCGCGCCAAGGATTTGATTTCCGAACTGGTGCACCAGGTCATGGACGGCACCGTTGTCGTTTCCGACAACTTGGCCGCCACCATCGACGCGCGCGTCGCTGAACTGGACCGCATGATTTCGGCGCAGCTGTCGGCCGTCATGCACGCCCCGGAATTCCAGAAATTGGAGAGCAGCTGGACTGGCCTGAACTACCTGGTGAAAAACACCGCGACCGGTCAGAACATGAAGATCAAGATGCTCAACGCGACCAAGAAGGAACTGGTCAAGGACTTCCAGAGCGCGCTTGAATTCGACCAGAGCACGATGTTCAAGAAGATCTACGAAGAAGAATTCGGCACCTTCGGCGGCGCCCCGTTCGGTACCATCCTGGGCGACTTCGAAATCAACCGCCAGCCCGAAGACATGTACTTCATCGAGCAGATGTCGCACGTGGCCGCCGCCGCGCACGCGCCGTTCATCTCGTCGGCGTCGCCCGAGCTGTTTGGCCTGGAGACCTACAGCGACCTTGGCAAGCCGCGCGACCTGTCGAAGGTCTTCGACACCGTCGAATACACCAAATGGAAGTCGTTCCGTGAATCGGAAGACTCGCGCTACGTCGGCCTCACGCTGCCGCGCTTTCTGGGCCGCCTGCCGTTCAACCCGGCCGATGGCGCCACCACCGAAGGCTTCAATTTTGTTGAAGACGTCGACGGCACCGACCACCACAAGTACCTGTGGTGCAACGCTGCCTACGCCTTCGGCACCAAGCTGACCGGCGCGTTCGAAGACTTCGGCTGGTGCGCGGCGATTCGCGGCGTTGAAGGCGGCGGCCTGGTCGAAGACCTGCCGACCCACACCTTCAAGACCGACGAAGGCGAAGTGGCGCTCAAGTGCCCGACCGAGATTGCCATCACCGACCGCCGCGAGAAGGAATTGTCGGACCTGGGCTTTATTTCGCTGGTCCACTGCAAGAACACCGACTACGCCGCCTTTTTCGGCGCCCAGTCGGCGCAAAAGGCCAAGAAATACCAGTCTGACGCGGCCAACGCCAACGCGGTTCTGTCGGCCCAGCTGCAGTATATTTTCGCCGTCTCGCGCATCGCCCACTACATGAAGGCGATGATGCGCGACAAGATCGGCAGCTTTGCCGCCGCCTCCAACGTCGAAGACTTCCTGAACCGCTGGCTGACCCAGTACGTTCTGCTCGACGACAACGCCAGCCAGGAACAGAAGGCCCAGTTCCCGCTGCGCGAAGCATCGGTGCAGGTGTCCGAAGTGCCTGGCCGTCCCGGCGTCTACCGCGCCGTCTCATTCCTGCGTCCGCATTTCCAGCTTGACGAGCTTTCCGTTTCACTCCGACTGGTCGCGGAGCTGCCTGCTTCGACCAAAAAGTAATATCCATAAACCACTGAAAGGAACACCATGGCAATTGACGTCTACCTCCAAATCGAGGGTATCAAAGGCGAATCGACCGACTCCACCCACAAGGACTGGATCGAGTGCAAATCGGTCAACTGGCACGTGCTGCAGCCTAAGTCGGCTACCGCATCGACCGGCGGCGGCCACACTGCCGAGCGTACCGAGCACAAAGATATCGTGATCGACAAACTGGCCGACCTGGCAACCCCTCTGCTGCTGCAGAACTGCTCGTCCGGCAAGACCATCCCTAAGGCAAAGCTGGAATTCCTGCGCGCCGACGGCAAGGGCGAGCGTATCAAGTACTTTGAAATCGAACTTGAGAACGTGTTGATCAGCAGCGTGGCGCCATCGGTGCAAGCTGGCGACATCCTGACCGAAGCACTGTCGTTGAAGTACTCGAAGGTCAAGTGGAAATACACGCAGCAAAAGGTCGGCGGCGGTTCGGGCGGCAACACGTCCGGCGGCTGGGACTTGGCAGCAAACAAGCTGGCTTAATCTAGTTGGCTTAACGAAGCAAGAAACGGGGTACCGATGAAGGGTTTTACGCCTGGACTATTTGACCGGCTGCTCGATGTGCCGGTCAGCGGTGCCACCAGCGGCTTGGTCGCGCGCATGAATATCGAGGACTTGAAGGACTCGGTAGCGCGCGATCTCGAGGCGCTGCTTAACACGCGCACAGTTATCCCGGAAGAGATCCTGAAGCGGTTCCCCGAATGTGGCCGTTCCATCGTCACCTACGGCCTGAATGATTTTGCAGGCCGTTCCCTTTCCAGCACGGACGACCGCGCCTATATTTGCCAGTGCCTGGAAAAGGCCATTGCGCGTCACGAGCCGCGCCTGCGCAACGTCAAAGCGTCGCTCGAACTGCGGGAAGATTCAGTCAATCGCTTGAATTTCGCCATTACCGCACTGATGGTCGTCAGCACGTCGCAAGAACCGGTCAATTTTGACGCGGTCCTGCAGCCATCTAGCTTGCATTACACAATCAGCAAGGCGCGCCGAACTGCGTCTGCGGGAGCCTGAGTTTGGAACAGTTATTACCGTATTACGAAAGGGAGCTTGGATTTTTGCGCCGCTATTCGCGCGAGTTTTCAGAACGCTACCCAAAGATCGCCGGCCGCCTGTTAATTGGCGGCGAGGTGTGCGAAGACCCGCACATCGAACGCATGATCGAGTCCTTCGCGCTGCTCAATTCCCGCATCGCCAAGCGCCTCGACGACGATTACCCCGAATTTACCGAAGCGCTGTTCGAAGTGCTGTACCCGCATTATCTGCGCCCGTTTCCATCGTGCTCGATCGCGCGCATGGACTTCAGTGGCGCAGCAAGCCAGCTCACCACCGCCAGCGTGATCCCGCGCTCAACCCAGCTCACCACACGCCCCGTGCGCGGCGCCGCATGCACGTTTCGCACCGCCTATCCGGTGACGGTGGCACCGGTGGCGCTGACCAATGCGTCGTTTTCAGCCATCATCGATACGCCCGAAGCGGTGCGCGCGCCGCAGGGCGCCACATCGAGCGTGAGCATCACCATCTCCAGCACCGCCGAACAGGTGTCGGTCTCGCAACTGGCCCTGGGCAAGCTGCGCGTATTCATCGACGGCGAGCCATCGTTTTGCGCGGCCCTGCGCGACGCACTGTTCATGCGCACCGTGGCCGCCTACGTCGAAGCGGACGACAACGGCCGCTGGGTCGCGCTTAACGCGATTCCGGTCAGCGTGGCCGGCTTCGAGGAAGACGAGTCGCTGATCGACTTTTCTGCTCGCTCGCACACGGCATACCGTCTGCTGACCGAATACTTTTGTTTCCCCGAAAAATTCAATTTTTTCGATCTCGACCTGACCAGCATGGGCAACGTCTTGCCGTCGGGGGCGCGCTCGATCACGCTGCACCTGGCGCTGTCGGGCATGCGCACCGATTCGAACAATGCGCGCATGCTCGGCACGCTGGGCACCAACAACGTGCTGCTTGGCTGCACGCCGGTGGTCAACCTGTTCCGCCAGCGCGGCGAACCGATCCGCCTGACGCACACCACGGCCAGCTACCCGGTGCTGGCCGACGCGCGCCGCGCTTTTGCCTACGAAGTGCAGTCGATCGACTCGGTCAAGCTGGTGCGCCAGACGCCGCAGGGTGAATCGATCGTCCAGTTCCGCCCCTTCTATTCGCTCAAGCACGGCCAGACGCCGGAAAAAAGCGGCCACTATTACGTGATGCGGCGCGACGAAACGCTGGGCGAGCGCAGCCCGGGCTTCGAAACGCAAATATCGATCGTCGACATCGACTTCGACCCGGCCGAGGTGGAAACCGACACCCTGAGCCTTGAATTGACCTGCACCAACCGCGACTTGCCGGCTTCACTCGCGTACGGCCTGCGCGGCGGCGACTTGTTCCTGGAAGGCGGCTCGAGCGTGCGCGCAATTACCTTCCTGCGCAAACCCACCCCGTCGCAGCGCTTCGAGCGCGGCCGCGGCGCGCACTGGCGCCTCATTTCTCACCTGTCGCTTAACCATTTGTCGCTGGCCGACGGCGGCCTTGACGCGTTTCGCGAAATGCTTACGCTGTACGACTTGCCGCGCTCACCCTCGTCGCAGCGCCAGATCGGCGGCATCGCCGCCATTGCCCACAAGGCGGCCAACGCCTGGCTGCCGGGGAACCCGTTCGCCTGCCTGGTGCGCGGCGTCGAAGTGCGCCTGACGATCGACGAGGAAGCGTTCGTCGGCAGCGGCATCCATGCCTTTGCCCACATCATCGAGCGCTTTCTGGGCTTGTACGTGCACGCCAACAGCTTTGCCCAGCTGGTCATGGTATCGAATAAAACCGGAGAAGAGTTATTGAAATGTACGCCACGAAGCGGCGATTTGAGCCTGCTGTAATCGAGCGCCTGTTCGAGGAACCGTACCGCTTCGAATACTTTCAAGCGGTGCGCATGCTCGAACTGTGGCTCAAGCGTCACGGCACCGCCCAGCAGGGCCTGGTGGCAAACTTCTTGCGCTTTCAGAATTCGACCTCGCTCAGTTTTCCGGCCAGCCAGCTCGAAGCCATCAAGACCGAACCGAAGAACCTGCCCAGCGACCCGCGTTCGCTGGGCGAGGCACTCAAGTCGCACACGCTCAAATACATCCGCGTCACGCCCGCCTTTATGGGCCTGTTGGGCGGGAACGGCGCGCTGCCGCTGCATTACACCGAGCGCATCGCCGCGCACGTGATGTACGAAAAGGACGAGGGCCCGCGCGCTTTTCTCGATACTTTTTCTAACCGCTCGCTCGCCTTGTTTTACGAGGCCTGGCGCAAGTACCGGCTTGAGCTCAAATACCAGCTCGACGGCAAGGATACGTTTTTGCCGCTGCTGCTCTCGCTGGCGGGCCTGGGCAACGAGTCGCTGCGCAAGCGCCTGACGGACGACGATGGCGGGGGCGTGCTGGACGAATCGATCGGCTACTTTGCCGCGTCGATGCGGCACCGGCCGGCGTCGGCGGTGCAGATCTCGCGCGTGCTGGGCGAGTATTTCGGCCAGCCGGTAAAAGCGGTGCAGTTCATCGGTTGCTGGTATGACGTGCCGCCAAGCCAGCAGACCATGCTGGGCGGCCTGAACGCCACGCTGGGCGCCGGCGCCATGTCCGGTTCGCGCGTCTGGCAGCGCGACTTGCGCATGCGCCTGGAGATCGGCCCGCTCGACCGCCAGAGTTTTGACGCTTTCCTGCCGGGCGGGAAAGCGGCGCGTGCGCTCAAGAGCATGCTGACGATGTTTACCGGCGTGACCATCGAGTATGAAATCCAGCTGGTGCTGCGCGCCGCCGACGTGCAGGGCGCCTCGCTGGCGGAACAGCGCAGCGGGGGCAGGCTGGGATGGGACAGTTTTCTGGTTACCGGTGCCCAGACCGTGGACCGCAGGGACGTCTGTTACGAAATTCACGCAGTCTGAGTGGCACAGTAAGTTGCACAATAAGTTGCACAACAAGCTAACAGTATTAGCTACCAATACAAGCACAACAAAAAGAGGAATCTTCAATGAGCATTAATCTGAAAACGCTGATCGGCAAACTGAACGACACCAGCCGCACCGCGGCCACGCGCGCGGCCAGCATCTGTGTCTCGCTCGGACAGTTTGAGGTGGACCTCGAACACCTGTTCCTGGCGCTGCTCGAGCAGCCCAAGAGCGACTTTGTGCTCATCGCGCGCAACATGGGCATCAGCGTGAGCATGCTGGAAGCGGACCTGCAGTCCGAAGTGCAGCGCCTCAAAGCGGGCAATTCACGCACGCCGGTGTTTTCGGCGCGCCTGCCCAAGTTGTTTGAAAACGCGTGGCTGATTGCTTCGCTCGACATCCAGGCCGGCCGCGTGGCTGAAATTCGCAGCGGTCACCTGCTGCAGGCCATGCTGACCGACCCGGAACTGGCGCAGCTGGCCTACCGCGGCTCCAAATTGTTTGACAAGTTCGACGTCGAGCAGATCAAGCACAAGCTCGACAAGGTCGCTGCCGGTTCCCAGGAAGAAGTGGCGAAAGCGGTCGTGGCCGACGTGGAAGAAGGCGGCGGCGCCGACCCGGTGGGCGAGATGGCCTCGCAAGGCGCTTCCAAGACGCCGGCGCTGGACCAGTTCACCACCAACCTCACCCAGCGCGCGCGCGACGGCAAGGTCGACCCGGTGATCGGGCGCGATACTGAAATCCGCCAGGCGATCGACATCCTGATGCGCCGCCGCCAGAACAACCCGATCCTCACCGGTGAAGCGGGCGTGGGTAAAACGGCCGTGGTGGAAGGCCTGGCGCTGCGCATCGCGCAAGACGACGTGCCGGACGTGCTCAAGGGCGTCGAGATCCACACGCTGGACATGGGCCTGCTGCAGGCCGGCGCCAGCGTCAAGGGCGAGTTTGAAAACCGCCTGAAAAACGTGATCGACGAAGTCAAGAAAAGTCCGCACGCGATCATCCTGTTCATCGATGAGGCGCACACCATGATTGGCGCGGGCGGCGCGGCCGGCCAGAACGATGCGGCCAATTTGCTCAAACCGGCACTGGCGCGCGGCGAATTGCGTACCATCGCCGCAACAACCTGGGGCGAATACAAAAAGTATTTTGAAAAAGATGCCGCGCTGGCGCGCCGCTTCCAGGTCATCAAGGTCGAAGAGCCGAGCGAAGAACTGGCCTGCGCCATGTTGCGCGGCATGGCCCCGCTGATGGAAAAACACTTTGGCGTACGCGTGTATGATGAAGCCATCACCGAAGCGGTCCGCCTGTCGCACCGTTACATCATGGGCCGCCAGCTGCCGGACAAGGCGATCAGCGTGCTCGATACCGCCTGCGCCAAGGTCGCACTGGGCCAGAACGCCACCCCGGCGCTGATTGAAAACCTCACCCGCAAGATCGAACGCATCGACGTCGAAGCAGGTTCGCTCGAGCGCGAGCAAACTTCCGGCGGCGCGCACGCCGCGCGCCTGAAGGACTTGGCCGCCGAACGCGCTGCCGCCTCCGAGCAGCACACGGTGCTGTCGGCGCGCTGGGAGCAGGAAAAGGCGTTGAGCGCAAAAATCATGGATGGACGGCGCACCCTGGAAGCAGGCGAGGGCGAGGGCGGCGGCGCCATGCAGGGCAAGGATATCCAGGCGATGGTGGCCGAACTGCGCACGCTGCAGGGCGAAACGCCAATGGTGCCGGTGCAGGTCGACGGCCACGTGGTGGCTGAAATTGTCGCCGGCTGGACCGGTATCCCGCTGGGCAAAATGGTCAAGGATGAAATCAAGACTGTCCTCAAGCTGAAAGACTTGTTGGAAGAGCGCGTGCTGGGGCAGTCGTATGCGATTGAAGCGGTTGCGCAGCGCGTGCGCACCTCGCGCGCCAACCTGGACGATCCCAACAAGCCGAAAGGCGTGTTCCTGTTCGTCGGCCCGTCCGGGACCGGCAAGACCGAAACGGCGTTGGCCCTGGCCGACGTGCTGTATGGCGGCGAGCGCAAACTGATCACGATTAACATGAGCGAATACCAGGAAGCGCACAGCGTGTCGGGCCTGAAAGGCTCGCCACCGGGTTACGTGGGCTATGGCGAAGGTGGCGTGCTGACCGAAGCGGTGCGCCGCAATCCCTACAGCGTGGTGCTGCTCGATGAAGTCGAGAAGGCCCACCCGGACGTGATGGAGCTGTTCTTCCAGGTGTTCGACAAGGGTGTGATGGATGACGCCGAAGGGCGCGAGATCGACTTCAAGAACACGATCATCATCTTGACGTCGAACATTGGCTCGAGCGCGCTGATGAATGCGTGCCTGAACAAGACGGCGGAAGAACTGCCGGCGCCCGAAGCGCTGGAAGAAATGCTGCGTCCACACTTGATGAAGCAGTTCAAGCCGGCGTTCCTGGGCCGCCTGAAAGTGATACCGTATTTTCCGATTACGGACGATGTGCTGGTCAAGATCATCAAGCTCAAACTGGGCAAGATTCAGGAGCGCATCGCGATCAACCACAAGGCGGAATTTAGCTACGACGAGGCGCTGGTGGAAGGCGTGCTGGCGCGCTGCACCGAAGTGGACTCGGGCGCGCGGAATGTGGACAACATCCTGAACGGGACGCTGTTGCCGGAAATTGCGGAGTCGGTGCTGGCCAAGATGGCGGAAGGGACCGTGATGTCGAAAATCAAGGTCAGCGCCAACAAGGAAGGCAAATTCAAGTACACCATCAAGTAACGGGAGTTGGCATGCGCTGTCGGCAGCGGCGCATGTCGTTCAATCCAAAACCGTATTTCACTGCGCCACACCGATGAGGGTTCGCACAAAAGCCGCCTTTCTGTTTGCCAGCCTGCTGGGCTGGCAAGCGGCGCACGCCGCGACCATTTCAAACCACGACCTTGTGCGTCCGGAAGGCGTGCGCCACTTCCGCGTCTTGCAACCGGATGGTTTGGCGCCGACTCTGCGCCCGGTCGTCATTCTCCTGCATGGCCATGGCGCCAGCGCGGCATGGATGCTGGGGCAGGAATCGTTTGGCGCCTTTCGCTCGCAGGACTGGGCCAAGCTGGCCGAGAGCAGGAAAGTGATGCTCATTGCACCCGACGGTACTAATGCGAGCAACGGCAAACAGGCTTGGAACGATTGCCGCGCCGATGCCACGACCAATGCACCGGTCGATGACGCCGGTTTCCTGTCCGTCCTGATCGATCGCGCAATTGCCGAGTTTGGCGCGGACCCGAGGCGCATCTATCTATTCGGTACGTCCAACGGTGGCCGCATGGCCTACAGGGCCGGCATCGAGCTTGGCCCCCGCTTGGCGGCCATCGGCGTGCAAAGTAGCCTGATGGCCGCGCGCAGCAGTTGCAAGGCGCCGACGCCTCCACTGCCGGTATTCATCACCCATGGGACTGCCGACAAGATTGCGCCGTACGGCGGCGCTGTGACCGCGTTCGGGCTGACGGGTCGTGGCAGCGGTCTTTCGGTCGATGAGTCGGTAGCCGTATGGCGCACGCTTGCCGCTCTGGCGGACGCACCGGTTAGCTATCGCTACCCGCACCTACAAGCGGGCGACCCGACCAGTGCTACGCGGCTGACCTGGGGCGCCGATCCGGCGCAGCTGCAAATGGAATTGCTGCGCATTGACGGTGGCGGGCACACCGGATCGTCACGGACGGAAGACCTTACCTGGCTGCTGCGCAAGCTGTTGGGGGAGATGAATCATGACGGGAATACGCCTGAAGCCGCGTGGCGTTTCTTTGAGCATAAGCGCGTTCAGGCTGTTAAGCCCCAGTAAGGCAGTTCGTTGAGAATACCAAGCCATCGCATTCTCAACAAACAGTGCTGACTCTGGCAAAAAACTGCCATCTAAGCGCTTACTCTTGCGGTTTAATTCCCAGCAGCTCTTCAATATGCGCCATCGACGCCGGGTCCTTGACCACCGAACGCAGGAACGCGGCCAGGTCCTGGTCGCCGGCGTCTGCCGCCTTGTCGGCAAAATACGACACCGGGCTATGCGGCTCGGTACGGCGGAAGAAATCGGCCACGGCGCGAAGCTGGCTCAGCGCCTGGAAACGGGTATGAATCGCACCGGGAGGGCCCATGTGAACACTCTGGCTGACATGCGCACTGCCATCGCCGTTTTCAGGCGAACCAGGGTTTTGCGTAACTGGTCCCTCAGTAACGGGCGAAACGGGGCCGGTAGCGGGCATCAGGCGCGCCATCGAATCGAGCGCGTCGCGCGCACTGGCAAAGCCGGGACTGTCCTGGCCCAGACGCTCGTCCGCCGCTTTTTCCAGCTTTTGCAGCGCTTCCATGCAGTACTGCGCGTCAGCCGCAAAGGCGGTGCGAAAGGGCGTCGAATTGGCGCGCTTGGCGTTCTCCAGATCCGTCAGCTTCATGTCGCCGTTCGGGTTCTTGCGCGCCGTTTCAAAGTCGATCGACGTGTACTTGCTGCTATTGCCGTCGGTGACAGGCATCTCGCGCAGCATTGCCGGCACGCGCGCCAAGATCCAGGCCAGGTTGCCGATGCGCTGGTCATGGTCGTCGCCATCGGACTCCGGATACAGTCCCAGGTCCCAGAATTTGTCGAGCAGCCCGGCAATCACCAGCAAGCCTTCGGCCAGGCCGCGCATGCGGTACTTCTTGGCGCCGGCTTCGGCCAGCCACACGGCCAGGCGCAAGTCCTTGCTCTTTTGCTGCAGCAGCATGGAGCACTTCTTGACGACGAAGTCCCAGTCGGCTTCCTTGATTTCGGTGACCCATTCGCCCTGGTCGAGCGAGGCGTCGTCAAACTTGCGGGCCTGCGTAATGGCGTCGAGTTCGGGCGAAAACGACAAATCGTCCCCGGCCGGCTTGTCGTCGCGGATGGGGTTTAACAGCTGGTCGGCTAAAAACATGGTGTCCTTGTATGCGTAAAGCGGCGCTTACTGCGCCAGGCGGAATTCAATGCGGCGGTTGCGCATGCGGCCCTCGACGCTGTCGTTGGGAGCGATCGGGCGGTCCGGCCCCTGGCCGGAAGCGGTCATCAAGTCGCTCTTGACGCCCATGCTGGCCAGATAGGACTTGACCGCTTCGGCGCGTGCCTGCGACAGGCCCTGGTTGGTGGCGCGCAGGCCGACGTTGTCGGTGTGGCCGATCAGCTCCATCTTGTGTTCCTTTTGCTTGCGCAGCAGGCCGAACATTTCGTCGAGGATGGCGCGCCCGGCCGGGGTCAGCGTCGCCTTGCCGCTCTCGAACTCGATGGTGTGCTTCTTGAGGAATTCATCGATCGCGTTCTGGTCGGCGCCGGCCGAGACGCGCAGGCCGTTGCTGATCGTGTAGGTGGAATTGAGGCTGGCCTGGGCGCCTTCACCGAGCTTCTGGCGCACCGCTTCCGTGCCCACTTCACCTTTCATGCTGACGGTGCTGCCGTCGATCTTCAGTTCGCCATGCGTGATCTGCTTGAGTTCGGGCGTGATCAGTTTGTCGACATAGGTATTCCAGTTCGGCGGCGCGGTGACGGCGCCGACGGTGATCTGGTCGACCACGATGTCGTTGCCGTACACGGCGCGCAGCTTGGCCAGTACGCTGGCCTTGCTGGCTTCGTCCGGCACGGTGCCGCTGACAAGCACCTGGCCGGGCTGCGGCGCGGCGTTCTGGGCCAGCGCGCCGCCGGCGATGGCGAACAATAAAACGAGGGTGGCTAATTGGCGCATATTTCAGTTTCCGATGAACGCCGCGCGCAGGGAGTCGAGCGCGGATTTGAGTGACAGGGTGGACTGGCTTAAGTAGGAGGACAGCTTTTTGATGGCGTAGTCGTCGTTGACCTGTTCTTCGACCCAATCGAGTTCGTCGAAGGTGATGTGGCGTTCGGCCGCGGCCACCGGGTCCATGATGGCGCTGAGCGTTTCGGCCGAAGCGCCGCTAAAGCCGAGCACCAGCACCGGTTTACCGCCGATGCGAGTGATGAACAGGGCCAGCTCGAAGTCGGCGCGCGCCAAAAACGGCGTGATCAGGTGCATCCAGAACGCGGCCACCAGGTTGCGGTACATGGGGTCGTTCGGCAACGGCAGCAGCAGGCTTTTTTCAAGCCGGCTCGAGCTGCTTGCCATCACCGGCTGCAGCAAAAAGCCCAGCGCGAGCAGCACCTGGCGCACCGAACCGGTAAAGTCGGACTGCGCCAGCATGGCGTCGAGCGAGCCGATGGTGTTCATGTCCAAGAAATCCTGGAACGCGGCGTCGTACGCCGTCGAGCGCAAATCGAGGTCGATGACATGGCTGGCAGCTGCCTGCAGCGGCGCGGTCGCGTCGTCGGCGCTGATGACGTTGTTGCTGAGCGATTCGAGCCGGTTCCACAGGCGGTTGAGCACCAGCGGCGCGTCGGGCACGAAGGTGCCCGGTTCGGCAATTTCCATCGTGCTCATCATCAGGAACGGGAAGCGGCGGCTCGACTGGTCGCTGCTGGCCACGATGTGGCCGGCGATCGCATGCCGGCGGCGCGGACCGATAAAGGCAAAATGCAGCGGCTGCACCGAGTCGTAATGGAGCTTCCAGCGCGCGTCGCTGCTCATCAGGTCCATCGCAAAGGCGAGCCAGTCGTCGAGCACCTTGATCAGGGCCGGATTGTCGCTGCCTTTGACGAAGTCGCCGCGGCTGGGAATTTTGCCGAAATAGCCGACCGCAGTCGGTGTTGGGGTACGGGTCATTACGCGCCTCCCTTCGCCGGTGCTGCGGTCGCGGTGGGCGCAGGCGCTACGCCAATGATCGACTCGGGCAGTTTCAGGTTCTTGAATCCTGGCGTGGTGGTGGCGGCCGCGCGCACCGGTGCACTCGGTTGTTGCGTGCCCATGATCTTCACGTTGGCCGAGACGGAAACGCCCGCGCTTTCCCATGTCAATTTAAAGGCGCCGCCGTCCAGGCGTTCGCGCTTGGCCGTTTCGATCATGCGTTTGAGACCAAAGGCACCGGCCTCGTTGAGCACCACCACGGTGCGCCCGTCAGGGGTAATGGCGGTAATGCGGCAGCCAGGCTGGCCTTGCGCATTCGGGAAGACCATGTGCACCCAGGGTTGCGGCTGGCCCTTCCAGCGCAGCGACTGGCCGTCGATTTCAAGCGTGAACTCGGTCGCGCCCGTGGCGCCCAGCGCCTGCAGGTCGAACATGGTCTGCCTTTCGGTGCTCGGAGCGGCGGCCGCCACGTTGGCGACGCCGGCCGCGCTCAGCGGCGCGATCCAGCCAGGGAAGGCGCTGAGCACTTGCGGCGCCAGCGTCAAGCCCATGTCGGCCCATTTTTTCGCTTCGATCTCGTCGCCGCGCCGAAACGCGAGCGGACCGACGGTGGTGGTGAAAAAGTTCGCGATCGCGCCCGACGGCCCGAAGATCAAACCGATTTCCTCGTTGCTCGCCTCGGAGCCGGCAGCCGACGAGAACGGGAACTTGGTGCCGACGCCCTTCTGGAACGGCTGCAACACCTGCGCGCGCCAGACCTTGTCCATTTCAATCTCGGTCGGCTTGATGATGACGGCGAACGACTGCATCAGCGGACGCACCAGGATCGGGCGGATCGCCAGTTTCTGGGAATCGGTCATCCCGGTCAGCATCTGTTCGTCGACGAACTTGAGCGCCTCGTGCAGTTCGGAGTCCTTGCCGTCGAGCGTTTGCTGCATCAGCAGCTTGGCGCCCGGACCCGGGTCGCCCTGGTTCTTGATGGTGTTAAAGCGGGTGCGCAGCTTGGACAGTTGGCCCATGTAGCCGCCCATCAGCGAGGCGCCCTGGTCGGACGCCACCACCATGCGCGCCACGCCGGCAAACTCGCGCCCCACGGGGCCGAGCGGCAGCGGCGCGCCGTTCGCCGCCTGCGGGTTGGCCGGGATGTTGACGTTCAGCTGCGCCGGTTTCTGGCGCAAGATGACTTCCTTGAACCAGCCCGCCACGCCGCGCTTGGCGCGCTGCAGACCGGCGCCAACCAGCGACGGATTGTCCCACGAGGTCTGTTCGTAGACGGTCGCGATCAACTTGTTGAGCGGCGAGGTTTGCGGGTCGCCCAGGCGGTTCATGGCGATGGCGGCGGCGTCAAAGCCTTGCAGCTCGCTGATCGTCACGCCCTGCACGAACATTTGCCACTGCTTGACGTAGTCGGCGGTGTACATGTCCATTAAGGCCTTCTGGATCTGCTCCGGGCTACCGCTGACGGTCAGGTCGTCGCTGGTGGCGGTCTTGAGGACCCAGTCGGCGCTTTGCAGCTCCTTGTTGGCCACTTCTCGGAAAGAATCCTGCACATACTGCAGCGCCTCGCGCGTAAAGCCGCCCGGGATGGCGTGGCTGCCCAGGATCAGTGTCTTGTCCTGGTCGCCCACGATGGAAGCGACCGTCATCGGCTTGAACAGCGTTGCCGCGCGCGCCTTGACGTCGGAGTAGGCGCGTTCGCGCGCCGGCATGCCGCGCACCACCTTGCGCAGGTTGTCGCGCGTGGTGTCGATCAGGGCCAGCTTGGGCTCTTTGATGGTCGGCCACGAGGTGTCGCTGGTCTGGGCGATGTAAAACGAGATGATGCGCTCGGCGTGGCGGATCATGTCTTCGCGCGACATGGCGCCGCGGTTGGCGTCCAGCCAGCCGCGCCAGAAGCGCGTGAGCTGGTCGTTCAGGTGGCCGCCTTCGGCGCGCGGCTTTTCGCTCAGCATCAGGTACGTCTTGAGCGCGTTGTAGGCGTCTTCGGCGCTGGTGGGCGAAGCGTCCTTGAACAGCATGCTGGTGGTGGGTGCGGCGATCAATGGCGACACGGCAGCGGCTGCGATGGCGGTGGGCGAACCGGCGGCGCCCGGCTCGGGCGGGCGCAGGGCGTCGGCGCCAAGCTTGGCGGTCGGTTGCAGCTGCGCCGCGTTGTTGTTGACTTCACCGAGGAAGGTCTCGAGCGACTGCGTGACCGGCTTTAACATCACCTCGCGCACGCCGGCAAAATATTCTTCGCGCAGTTTGCGTTCCAGCAGGTCGCCCTGGTACAGGCCCATCGACAGCGACAGTGGCCGGTCGTCGCGGAATTTTTCCAGCTGTTCGATACGGTCTTGCAGCACCTTGAGCGCTTCAAAGCGCGACTGCAAGTCGGTGCGCTGCTCTTGCAGCTTGACGGCTTGCTTCAGGTCCGCTTCGACGTTGGCAACCAGTTGGCGGTTGCTCATGTACGACCAGCTCCAGCCGCCCAGCGTCAAGCCCACCAGCGCGGTGGCGGCAAAGAAGGCGGCGTAGCGCAGGCGTGTCTTGTTCGGGCTTGCGTACTGCGCGACCAGGTCCTTGTCGGCGAAGATCACCTTGCGGAACAGGTTGAGCAAAAAGTAGCCGTGCTGATTGTGCGCGGCTTCGTGTTCAAGCGGCTGCAGCTTGATGTCGAAACGGTCCGCCACGCGCTTGGACGAGGCCGATACCGACTCGCCTTCCTGCAGCGCGCTGGTGAAGTAAAAGCCGCGGAACACCGGCTTGAACTGGAACGGGTTTTCCTCGAACAGCGTGGCGATGAAGGCGCGCAAAGGCGCTTTGATGGCCGAGAACTCAAGCGGGAACGTGAACACGCCTGGGGGCATGCGTTCGCGCCACTGCAGTGCCATATTGGCCTGGCTCATGTCTTTCAAGCCGTCGTACAGTTCGTCGAAACGCTTGTCGAACTGGTCGAGCACCTGCTGGTTGCTGGTCACCTGGCTGTAGGGCAGGGTGGCGCCCCAAGCGCGGTCGCGCTCACCGCGTTCGGCATCCTGGAAAAATTCATTGAAGCCGGTGATCAGGTCGGCCTTGGTGAACATCACGTAGACCGGCGCGTGCACTTCAAGCTTTTCCGTCAATTCCTGCACCCGCATGCGCAGGTTCTTGGCCAGGTTGATGGCAAACTCGGGACGGTTGCCGGTCAGTTCGGCCACGCTGACGGCGATGATGATGCCGTTGATCGGCGCCTTTTTGCGGTATTTCTTCAGCAGGCTCAGAAAACCGAGCCACTCGGCGCGGTCTTCGTCGGCCACCGAAAAGCGCCCTGCGGTATCGAGCAGGATGCCGTCGGTGGTGAAGAACCAGTCGCAGTTGCGGGTACCGCCAACGCCTTGCACGATTTTGCTGTCGGCGAAAGGGAACTGCAGGCCCGAGCTGGCGATTGCCGTGCTCTTGCCAGCGGCCGGGTTACCGATAACCATGTACCACGGCAGTTCGTACAGCGCGGCGTCGCCGGAGAGCTGGCCGAGCTTGGAACCCTTGATGGTGGCAATCGCGTCGAGCATGCGCTTCTTGATGACGTCATATTCCTGGCGCTGGGCCGGATTGGCGGGCGCATTATTGAACTGGGAGTCGAGCATGCCGCCCAGTGCGGCGGCATTCTTGGTGCGGCGCCGGCGGCGCCACAGCCAGACCATGATGCCGATGGCGAACGCAATGGCGAGCACGCCGAATGCATAGGACATCGGCACCTCGAGCAAGGCGGCGCCCAGCAGCAGGAGGGCGGCAAAGGCCAGCCAGCCGATTACGAGCAGGCTTGTGCGGGTTGTCAGAAACTGCCAGGTGGTTCGCATCATCGTTGGTAACTCGCTTGGGAAAACATTCAGGACAAAGCCGCTGCAGGCCGCACCAGGACGGCGCTGCGACGGTATGGATCTTCGTTGCTAATACAAAGTACGGGTGCTGCAAGTTCGATTGCGTGGTGATGCGCCACGGCCAGCGCGGTGACAAAGGGCACCGCGCCGCAGGTGCCGCAGGCGCCGCCCACGCGCACCACATCGGTGTCGGGGTCCAGGTGTGCCAGCGCGACCGCCGTCATGTCCATCAGTTCGAGCACGCGGCTGGTGCGGTGGCCCGTGTCGGCCACCAGCATGGCGACTTGTCCGGCTTCGGCCCCGCCGCTGGAGAGCACTTTTCCGGTCATCGTCACCAGCAGTTTGGCGTCCGCTTTTTTTGCTTCGTCGGCCGAATTGTGGCGCGGCGTGTCGGCCTCTAGGTCGAGCATGGCGTAGACGGCGCCGTCGATGGCCTGGACCTGGCGCAGGTCGGTCAGCAGCAGGCCGGCCGCGCCTTCGCCGGGGACCAGTCCTTGCGCACGGGTGGCGGTAAACAGCGTGTTGTTCGCTTCCCATTTGCTGATGCTGGCGTCGGCCAGAGCGGAGGCGCCGGCGACGAGCATGCCAACCACCGGCAGGCCACTCAGCATGCCCTGGTGCGCCAACCGGCCCAGCACCGCCGACGGGCTGGCGGCGCGCGGGTCGCCCGGCACTTCGGCTGCCAGCGCGATGCGCGCCAGCGGCCAGCCGCGCTGGCTGACCACGTGCTGCAGCCACAGGCCGCCGGCGCGGCGCTGTTCGAGCGTCCAGTCGGACGGCAGGATCGGCAGCAGGTGCAGCACGGGCGGCAAGCCTTCGGCCGGCATCAGGCTGCCGGCGGCGGCGCTGGCCAGTTCGCCCGCCACGGCCGTGGCCAGGACCAGGGCGCGCCACTGGGGCTCGTCAAAGTCGAGGTCAGGACCGCCTTTCTGGGTGAACCATTCTGTGACTTCTTCCTGCAAGCCGGCGTCGTCGGCTTCTTCGACCCGCGCCGTCATGACGGGAAAGCCGTGCTCGTCCACCAGTTTTGGGTCCAGCTCGGCGCGCGCCTTGTGCTCGAGGATGGCGCCGGACAGTTCGTCGGCGCGCGCGCCGTGGGCCGTGCGCAGGGATACCGCCACCAGGGCCAAAGGCGCTGCCTTGGGTGCTGGCGGGGCTGCCGGTTCGGCGCTGGCCGCAGCCGCCGCAGCGACGGGCGCGGCGGCAATCGCATCGATCAATTTGCGCCCGAGCCAGAACGCCAGCAGCAACGCCAGCGGCAGCATCACCAGATACAGCACCAGGTCCTGCGTGGCCGGCATGCGGTTGGTGGCGCGCCAAAACCAAATGGCGCCGCCCCAGCTCAAGCCAACGGCAAGCAGGACCAGCAAAGTGACCTTGATCCAGGTACGCATCAGGCAGGTACCTTACGGCGCTCAGGCGCAATGCCAGGCAGCGGCTCAGACATGGTCCACCGTCGCTTGCTGGCCGGCGATGAGCAGGGCGCCACAGGAGACCTTGTCGCCGTGGCGCGCGGCCGGCTTGCCGTCGACGATCATGGTCATGTCGCCGCTGGCAATGGTGCCGTTGCCATGGATCGGGCAACTGGTCTTGTCGCCCACGCGGGCGATGCCGATGCCGCCGCTGTCGCTGTGGGTCGACGCTTCGAGCACGCTGCCGCCGTGCGAAGTCTTGTCGCCTAATCTGATCAATGGTCCTGGCATGCTGCTCTCCGATTCAATTATTTATGTCGCTTCATTACGCCGGGCCGGCGCAATTCCGTGTGTCCAAAGTCCATCATCTTCCAGCGACCGCCCCAGGTCAGTCCGAATGATTCGGCCACCTGCCCGTACAGTTCGTAGCCGCGCATGGCCCACGGGTCCTTCTCGGTAATGACGATCTTGCCGTTGCGCAGGAACGCGCAGTCGGCCGCCAGGCCATACTGGTGCCAGCTCTGGAAGGCGGCCGCATTGGTCACGCTCGAACCCATCGCGGCCAGTTTGTTCTGGCGCTCCGGACTGCGGTAACCTTCCAGAATTGCCATATCGTAACCGTGTGTTTCTTTCATTACTTTAAATACTTGCAACAGTGTTTGCGTAAATACGGGGTCCATCTCGTCCCATTTCCGGCTTGCCGAGACCAGCATCGGGCGTTCCTGTTCCACTTCCACCGTGGCGAACACGGCCGGCGGGAGGGCGGGCGGCGGCACCAGTTGCTCGCCTTCGATCAAGGCCACCACCTGGCTGTTGGCCTCGTGCGTGCTGGTGCCGTAGCCACCCAAGGTCATGTCGAATCCCAACACGACGGCAAGCGACGGCGGGATCAGGATCAAGGCCACGCCGCCAAGGCAGAGTAAATAGTGCTGCCGTGCAAACGCCATGACATTGCGCAATGAATTGCGTCCCGACTGCTGTATCTTTACAACACCTTCACCCTGACGGCGCGCAAGCTTGCCCAAATTTTTGTGCGCGCGCAAGCCGACGCCGGCCAAAGTGGCCAGGAAAAATTCGCGTCCCGCAGGGAACAGGAATAGCCAGCTCACCAGGCACGCCAGGAAGAAATATGCTGCTACCGCAAGCAAGAACACGTGGACCTCTTCAATTCGTTTATGCGATACTGCGAAAATTGCCTATTAGTATAACTTGAAGTTCTGATAATCTTAAGTCCAATTGAATGTTAATTTGTGTTAGTTTTCGCACAGTTGAAATTCTACCAAGCGCATGGATTGTGTGGATAGCGTAAAGTTATGCAGAAATTAACAAGGAGCACATTTTGCAACATAGCGATGAACGTCCGCCGACCTCGGGTCGGCCCAGCCTACTTTCGATGGATCAACAGGCTGAAGCGGATCGCCACCGGATACTTAGCGGGCTTGACAGCAAGCCTGCCGGCACCACGGCCGGCGCCGGAAAGTCGCGGCGCGGCATGTACACCTGGCTGGCGGCCGGGGTCACCGTCTTGGCGCTGGGCGCCGGCAGCTCCCTGTGGCTGATGAGCGAAGGCGAGAAGGAAATCGTGGCGGCCGGCAGCGCGCCGCTGCCGGCCGCGGCGTCCTCTGATACGGCCACGACGAGTGAAGCGCCCATGCGGGGCACGGCAGTCGACGTGCCCGCAGCTGCCATTTTGACCGACGTGCCAGCGAGTGCCCCAAAGGCAGATACGGCGGCGAACAAGCAACAAGCCATTGACGAATTGACCAAAATGCTTGAGCACGGCATGCCCGCGTCGCAGGCGAAGGACGGTACGGCGAGCGCGTCGGCGGACGCTGCGCCGGCCGCTGTAACGCGCCCCGCCGCGCCTGCGCACGCCGTCAAGCCGGTGCGTCCGGTTGCGAAAGCGGTTCCGAAAAAGCCTGTGGTGCTCGCCCCCGCGTCGAACGTGACGCCGCGTCCGCGTCATGCGGCCGTAACGCCGCCGAAAAAGAAAGTCGAACCGAAAGCAGCGGTGCCGGTTGACAACGACGTGGCCCTGCTGGCGGCCCTGGTGGCGCACTCGAAAGCGACCCAGCCCAAGACCGGCACCGGCGTCGCGGCCAAGCTCCAGCAGTGCAAATCGCTCGATTCCGCGGCCGAGGCAAGCCAGTGCCGGGCGCGCATTTGTGCGGGTGCCAAGAGTGAAGCCGCATGCAAATAACGAACCCGGTACGCACATTTTTGCGCTGCCAACATCAAGAATGTGAATACGGACCACAATGACGACCCTGACCGAAAAAATTACCGCCGTGCTGTCGCAGTTTTCCAGTGCCAGCCGCCTGTACGCATTGACGGTGGGCGGCGGCGGCGATCATGGCTCCGGTGGTCTGCTGGTGGAGGCCTTTGCCGCCGACGACGCGGTGCAAGGCATTGGCGGGCGCGACGTGATTGTCGTTTCCACCGATGCCCACATTGCGCTGGCGCCTTTGCTGGGCCAGTCGGCCAGCCTGGAGGTGAGCCTGGCCGACGGCACCCGCACCAGCTTTGACGGCGACATCAGCGAAGTGGCCATGCTGGGTAGTGAAGGGGGGCTGGCGCGCTATCGCCTGCGCCTGTCGCCATGGTTGTGGCGCTTGAGCCAGGTGCGCAACAGCCGCGTGTGGCAAGACAAGTCCGTGATCGAGATCGTCGAAGACGTATTCTCGGCATACGGCGCGGTGGCCAAGTGGCGCTGGAGCGACGAGGCGGGCCCGTTCATGGCGGGCGCCGCCGAGCGCAGCTACTGCTGCCAGTACCGCGAGTCCGACCTCGACTTCGTGCGGCGCTTGCTGACCGAAGAAGGCCTGGCGTGGCGCTTTGAACAGGGCGACGACGGCGCCGGCGCGGTGCTGTTTGCCGACACCGCGCAACTGAGCGCGATTCCTGAAGACCCGAGCAGCAAGGCTGACGGCGGCATCCGCTTTCACAATGTGCGCGCCGGCGAAAAGCAGGATACGGTGCAGGCCTTGCGCTCGCAGCGCCAGATCAGCGCATCGCTCACCACGGTGCTCAGCTACGACTACAAGGCCAAGCAGGCGGTCAGCGCAAGCGTGCCGTCGCGCCTGCAAAACGGCAGCCAGATTCCCCAGCTTGAATCGTACGATGTGCCGGGCCAGTACGCTTACGCCAACTCGGCCCAGGCGCAGCGCTATGCCGAGTTGCAGATGCAGGGCAAGGAAGCGCGCGGCCACCTGTGGCGCGGGCGGTCCACGCTGCGCACGCTGCGCGCCGGCACCCGCTTGACGATCCTCGATGCACCGCTTAAGCAACTGGGCGAAGCGGCCCCGTTTGCCGTGCTGCGCGTGACCAGCGTGGGCGTAAACAATTTGCCGTCGCCGGCGCAGCAGGCCTTGGCCGAGCTGTTTGGACCGATACCGGAGCTGCTGCAAGAGATCGTGCGCGGCAAGGGGCCGGAGGAGTTTGCACTGGTGGTCGCGCAGGCGCGCAAGAGCGGTTATGCGAATTATTTTGAGGCAGTGGCGGCCGACGTGACGTGGCGCCCGCAACTTGAGGGCAGCGACGGGCGCGGCCACCATCGCCCGACGGCGCCGGGCGCGCAAAGCGCGATCGTGGTCGGACCCGATGGCCATGACCAGGCCAGTGGCGCCGACGAATTGTATTGCGACCGGCTGGGACGGGTGCGCATCCGCTTTCACTGGCAGGACAAGGGTGACGCCACTTGCTGGGTGCGCGTTGCGCAGCGCTCGGCCGGGGGCGGAATGGGGAGCCAGTTCCTGCCGCGTATCGGGCAGGAAGTGTTCGTCCAGTTCCTCGAGAACGATATTGACCGGCCGATCATTGTCGGCGCCTTGTACAACGGGCAGGGCGAAGGTGGTGTTGCGCCCACGCCTGGCGGTGCGGCCGAGGGTGACGACCAGTCGGCGCGCTTTGGTCCCGCGCACGACCATGCGCCTTCTGCGCAGGGCAATGTGGCCGGTGGTAACAGTCCGTTGTGGCACGGCGCATCTGCGGAGTCGAAAGGCCATCGCAACGGCGCCGCACAGTGGGGCGTGCGCAGCAAGGAGTTTGGCGCAAACGGCTACAACCAGTTGCTGTTTGACGACACCGATGCGCAGGGGCGCATCCAGCTCAAGAGCAGCCACGCGGGCAGTGAGCTCAATCTTGGGCATCTGGTGCACGGCGCGGATAACTATCGCGGCAGCTTTCGGGGCAGCGGAGCTGAACTGCGTACCGATGCTTACGGTGCGGTGCGGGCCGGGGCGGGGTTGTTGATTACGAGTTACAAGACGGCGCACGCTGCTGCCAGCCGTGATCCGGTGGGGGACAATGCGCCGGGGATTGCGATGCTCAAGCAAGCAGTGACGTTGGCCAAGACCTTCAGTGATGCGGCCGTGACGCACAAGACCGTAGGGCTCGCGTCGCACGCGGGTGCGGCCAAAGCTAACGTAAGCACGCTTGATATCAAAAGCGCGCCGTTAACAGCGTTGATGAAGTCGGTCTCGGGCATGGTGGCCGCAACTAGTCTGCGCGACGCCAAGGGCGACGCCGAGAAAAAAAATACCAAGCCTCGCGAGTCCACGCTTCCTCAATCGACGGACGCGATCATTGCGATTTCCGCACAGGCGGGTTTTGGCATAACGGCGGGGCAGAGCGTGCAGCTAGCCAACGGTGAAACTGTCACGTTGATGAGCGGGAGAGATACCCAGTACTTCTCCGGCGGCCAGATGCGTGTGCACAGCGGGCAGGCAATTGGCATGCTCGGCGGCGCAGTGGCAGCCGGTGAGGGCAATCTCGGTTTGCAGATGATTGCCGCCAGAGATGCTATCGACATCCAGGCGTTGGCTGATACCCTCACCGCGCAGGCGCGGGATGAGGTCAGTCTCGTGAGCGTCAATGCGCATGTCGACTGGGCCGCAGCCAAGAGCATCAGCTTGTCGACTGCGGGCGGCGCGAACATCACGATTGACGGTGGAAATATTACTGTGCAGTGCCCCGGGAAAATCACCATCCACGCAGGCAAAAAATCGTTCGATGGGCCTCAGAAATCGAGTTACAAGCTTCCTGTGTTGCCAGTTGTTGCGGTCGAACTCGCAGTGGCGCGAGTCCTGAAAAGCACCTTCGCCTTTGATCAGTTGACTGCGGCAGCGAAGAGGCTAAACAAAGCCGAATTTGTCGGGATGCTGGTCCACGTTTTTGGTTTCGATATCCCAGCACCGATCTATCTCAAGTTGCAAGATGGACTAAAAAAAGGAACGATACCTAATCCTAAGATCGTGCTGATGACCGGCGGGCATTACCCGGCCTCCTTCGACAACGAAACGCGCATCATCATGGCCCATCAAGTGGCAGCCGATCGTGCGGTGAAAGACAACGAAGAGTCGGGCGAACTCCTCATTGCGCTAATCCACGAATTTGGACACTATATTGACGTCGTATTGCGGGAGGATCTTGCGGACAAGGACGAGGACGGCAAATCGACAATCGCACGCGACTCCGAGAAGGAAGAGGGCGCTGCGTTCGCTTATGAAGTCGCGTTCTTTGATTACCAAAACACTCACGAAACTATCTATGCTTCGTATTCATCCCCTCAGTACAAGGGCCCGCTAAAGATAAACTATGCCGACATACGCCAGGAAATCAAGCGCGTTCAGGCTCAAGATGCCCAACGTCAAGATGGTGCCGAAGGCCGGGTATCATTCTTCGGGGCGGGGTATGGTGAGAATTACAAGGACCATCCGTTGACATCGTTTGGCCATCGGTCGATTGAGCTCGCTTTACGCGCAAGTCATACTAAATTTCGCAATGACATTCTGCTGAAAAGGATCTATTTTGGTAATTGGTTACGCGATTATTCGCAAGTGTTGGACCCGGCCATTGTACGCAAGGCCGGGGAGCCGCTGGAGTTCCCGAAACTTGCTAGTCGCGAAAACTTGACAGCATTGGTCAATATCATGGCGTTTATTGAATTCGTCGGAGAGGAATCACGCGAAGACATTAAGTTGTACGCGGTCACTCGCGAGCGCCTAGGGGTCTATAAACCGGTCGAACATATCGATAATCCGACGAGTGCGAAAAAATCGGCGCCGGATCCAAAGACAATTGATACGGATTTCGATCCACCGGCAAAACCTGAAAGCCTTACAATCGATCCGACGACTTCAATGAAGCGGTACATTTCTACGTCGCGCGACTACATGCGCAAAGAAATCAATACCGCAGTGGCCCTCGGCCCAACATCGGAAGGTTGTCGCCATCTGGGCGCAGGATTGCACGTACTTGAAGATTATTTCGCGCACAGTAATTTCGTCGAACTCTCTCTTCGCAAGCTTGGGCATACAAATGTGTTGGCTTGGACAGCTACAGCGCCATGTATCCACAAGATACCAATCGTAACAGGAATGTTCAATCCCGACGATGTTGTTGCAAGTACTGCGGGAACCATCGCAGATCTTCTATTCAAGGTCGATTGGGAGTATGATCCGAAAGACCCGACGGCACACACGCCGGCTGATAGAATTGTCCTAATCATGCTGCGCGAACATAATTATCATGAATGGGTAACATATTACCTGTGGTATATCGAAGGTCGCGCTTACGTTTACAATATGCGTGGAATGGAAACAAAAAGGAAGATTTTTCATTACACTTTT
Source organism: Massilia sp. TSP1-1-2 (assembly GCF_049896185.1). NCBI lineage: Bacteria > Pseudomonadati > Pseudomonadota > Betaproteobacteria > Burkholderiales > Oxalobacteraceae > Massilia > Massilia sp. TSP1-1-2. The sequence goes on along the minus strand of NZ_JAFCTU010000002.1, from coordinate 246,718 downwards.
GGCTTGTTAATTAATATCCATAACTGGGTATTCTCGACACTCTTGCATACCGTCGGAAACAGCGTGGATGATTCACAGACATTACTAAAAGGTTATCCAGGCGAGCACAATTCCACTGATCCATCGCACTCCCAGCTTGCAAAAGACCATGATAATCATCCGTTCCACACGCTCGCCGCAGCATTGGCCAAACATGCGGTAGCAGATGTAGGCAATGTTCTGGGCGCTAACTGGTGGGACGGGCGCAAGGACGCCGATCCGGCGGCAAGGGCGGCCTCATATTTAGTGCACCCTTATGATTGCCACTGGCAAGATGAAATTGTTCGCGACTGGGCGCTTCGACACCCGGAGCAAATAAAGCAAGGTGGGGATCCAACTTTGTGGCATACGCTTAAGCGACAGCACGAGAAAGAAGTGCGGAAAAAAATCGAAACTATACGAAAGGATAGTGCTTCAACCTGGGATTACGTCAACAAGTACTATGAAGATCTGTTCGGCGAAACGAATAAAGTCTCGCCTAATTTTGGTAAGAGCAAAGTCCTTCCTGCTCCACCGAAGCCGACGACTCCTTTGAGATTTACGTCAGCACAGCCTAATGCAACTGTGCCTGCCGTAGCTAAAACAGCAGCACATGGAAAGCCATAATGGAACAGCAAGGGGTTTCTGATCTAATCTATTAAAAAGGCAGAAAAATGTCCACGAGTTATCTAAATCACCATGAAAGATGACGCGATTTATTTCTTAGATAAGAAGGTGCAACTGGGGGGGGGCTTTGGAGAGTTGGAGAGCTGCTATTTCGGCGCCCTCAAGGTGTACAAAGAACAAAGTCGGTACCATTATGTGCACTTGGGATAGCCTTGGGTTAGAAGTTGGTACCGAAGACACGCAAAAAACGGTGGGATTTGAGAATCTTTATATCTCTTTTCCAGACTTTTTGACTGATCCAAATACCGTGCATTACGCCGCGCTACCTCCCCAGTCGCGTTTCTCCGGGGAGCTCACATTCGATGGCGCTGTTATAAATCAAAACACCGGGTTCGATGAGGTACGTTCCAATCGCAATAGAAACGTTCGCTGCGGGACATTGGACTGTTCAACACCGCATGGAACATTCTCCGATAGGGTGCTGTTATTTTTTCACCTCAAGGGAACCAGGATGACCGATACGGTTGAAAGCATTAGTTTTTCATTAAGAGAACCACCCGACGGTTGACGTCGGCGAGTGCCCAACGGGCTGCAGACTAAGGTTGGCATGCCACTAGCCCTCCGCTTAGAATGGAAGCAAAACCAAATTTTTCAGCTGAGTGGCGTGCAAGAATCCGACGATATTGCCAAGATGGGCTTGTCCACCGCTGATTAATGTTTCCAATTGACATGCGCTCTGGATCACACCAATACGCAGACTGATCTGTAGCGCCTGCTGCCCAGGAATGGCAAGGATGGCGCCTCCGCTCTGATACTACATTAGCGAACCAACTTATTGACGAGGAAAAAATGTTAAAGAGTCATTTATTAGGAATCATGTTCTCCCTCATGCTGATGGGATGTGATGCCCAGAATCCTGTCGCCGCTATGGCGGATTCGCCAAAACCAACTACTGCTCGGGCTAGTATTGCCATCAGCATGAAAGATGACGGGATTTATTTTTCAGATAAGAAGGTGCGGTTGGGTGGTACCTTGGAGAGTTGGAAAGCTGCGATTTCGGCACCGTCGAGGTGTACAAACGCAAAGGTGGGGGCCGTGTTGTGCATATGGGATAGCCTTGGCCTAGAGGTTGGTACTGAAGACAAGCAGAAAACGGTGGAATTCGTAAATCTTTTTATCTCTCTTCCAGATGATTTCACGGACCCACATACCGTGCACTACTCCGGGCTACCTCCGCAGGCGCCATTCGCCGGAAAGCTGACATTCGACGGAATTGTTATCAACAAATACACTGGCTTTGATGAGATAAGGCCCAAGCTTAATCGGAATAGATATGTACACTGCGGTACACTTGATTGTTCTACTCCGCAGGGGAAATTTTCCGATGAGGTGCTTTTATTTTTTCACCTCAAAGGAACCAGGAAGACCGATGCGATCGAAAGTATCGGTTTTTCTTTAATAGACCATTCTGCCAAATGACGTTGGCGTTTGTACAAAGCGGCAGAATGCATCAGATATACCACGTGCGACCAGCACGGTAAATTGTAGATCGCAGTGGCGTAGCAGGCTGCATCGGATTGAGCGGCAGGTTTTTTAACTAGGTCATACGAAGTATTTGTAGGCGGAGAAATGTTAACGAATTATCTATTTGGAACTTTGTTTTCCCTCATACTGATGGGATGTGATGCCCAAAAGTCTCTTGCCGCGGTAGCGGAGTCACCAAACCGAAGTACTGCTCAGGCTGGTATTCCCATTAGCATGAAAGATGATACGATTTACTTCTCGGATAAGAAGGTTCAATTGGGCGGAACCTTGGAGAGCTGGAAGGCGGCGATTTCTACGCCGCCAAGGTGTACAAAAGCAAAGGTCGGTGCCATTTTGTGCATATGGGATAGCCTTGGCTTAGAGGTACCGAACAGACACAGAAGACGGTGAAATTCGTAAATCTTTTTATTTCACTTCCAGAAGATTTTACTGACCCAGATACCGTGCATTACGCCGGTCTACCTCCTCAGTCGCCTTTCTCCGGGAAGCTGACATCGACGGCGCTGTTATAGACTGAAACACCGGGTTCGATGAGATACGTACCAAGCTAAATCGCAATAGAAATGTTCGCTGCGGGACAATGGATTGTTCGACGCCGCATGGAACATTCTCCGACAGGGTGCTGCTATTTTTTCACCTCAAAGGAACCAGGAAGACCGATACGATTGAGAGTATTGGTTTTTCGTTAAGAAATCCGTCCGAGGAATAGCGTTGGAGGGCTGCAGAGTAAGATCATGCCGACTCTACCTCTAGGCTTGGACTGGACGCAAAGCTAAAATTCTTCAGCTCGCTAGTGAGCAATAATTCGACAATATTGCCAAGATTGGCTTGTCAAAGCTGATTAATGTTCCAACTTTGGCATGCGCCCGGGGTCCACGCGCGTACACAGGCTGATCCGCAGCACCCGCTGCATAGGAATAGCAAGGATTGCGCCGCCGGTCTGATACCACAGTAGGCCCCAACTTATTGATGAGGCAGAGATATGGCAAAGAGTCATCTATTTGGAATCATGTTCTCCCTCATACTGATGGGATGTGATGCCCAAAAGCCATTTTCCGCCGCCGCTGATTCGTCAGAATCAACTACTGCTCTTGCTGGTGTTTCCATTAACATAAAAGATGACGGGATTTATTTCTCAGATACGAAGGTGCAGTTGGGTGGTACCTTAGAGAGTTGGAAAGCTGCTATTTCGGCGCCTTCAAGGTGTACAAACGCCAAAGTCGGTACCATTTTGTGCACGTGGGATAGCCTTGGGTTAGAAGTTGGTACCGAAGACACGCAAAAAACGGTGGAATTTGTGAATCTTTATATCTCTATTCCAGAGTTTTTGACTGATCCACATACCGTGCATTACGCCGCGCTGCCGCCCCAGTCGTCTTTTTCCGGAAAGCTAACATTCGACGGCGCTGTTATAAACCCAAACACCGGGTTCGATGAGATACGTTCCAAGCTTAATCGCAATAGAAACGTCCGTTGCGGGACACTTGACTGTTCAACGCCGCATGGAACATTTTCCGATAAGGTGTTGTTATTTTTCCACCTCAAAGGAACCAGGAAGACGGATGCGATTGAAAGTATTGGTTTTTCGTTAAGAGACCAGTCCGATGAATGACTCCGGCAGGCTGCAGGGTGAGGTCTTCCCGACTCTACCTCGCGGCTTGGAACGGAAGCAAAGCGAAGATTTTTCAGCTTACTAGTTGGCAATAACCCCACAATATTGCCACGGTCAGCTCGTCCGTGGCTGATTAGTGTTCGTACTGCGGCATGCGCACTGGGTGAAAGGAACTCGGAAATTGCGGTAGTGAGGATGGATGGCGATTTTACGCGCGCTGATGGTGCGCAACGAGGCCGCAGCCTGTTCGGACTTACGCACATGAGCTGCGCAAGAATATTTAGCGTAAGCTTTTTGGTATTACTGGTTGGATCAGGCCAACGACGCATTTGCAGAGTGCCATTGACAAGCTTGGAGGTCCTCAGAGTTGGCAAGCAATTCAAAAGCAGGCGGATACCGATGCCAAGCTCCTATCCTGCTGCGATCCCCCACGTGGAAATATCTGACGCGCCGGCGCTGCAGCGCCTGGTAATTGACGGAAAACGAGCAGATCGTTCGAAGTATCCGAGGTGTGTAAATGGAAACTAATGATGCCGTAGGGGACGCCAAATTTCGGCCAAGCTTGGACTTGCGCTGTGCGGTTCTTAATGAGGCAACAATGAAAAAATTGATTCTTCCACTTTTTCTAATATGTGGGGCTTTCGTCGCCAGCAATGCGCAGTCCCGGCCGCTCTGTGAGCCGACCGCCGCCGCAGGTAACCCCACATGGACGCGCGTTTATGTAAAACCCGTGGACCTCAAAGCCGGAGGCACATTGCCCGGTCTTGACGGCTCTCGCGTTGTTGCCACCGATGCGTGGAGGCCGGCTCCAGGGGAAGGGCGTGGCAAAAGCTTGCCTTGGCAATCGCGGGTCAATTGGGACGCCTATCCTCAGCCGTTGGCAGACCTTACATCCTCCATCATCTATGTTGATGCGGACGACAAGGGCGTGAAATACCCTTGTCGAGTTGAGGCGAGAGACTTAACCGAAACGTCCCGGGAGCGTCGGGATAAAGCCGGACAGTTGGTCCGTCCTGGCGCTGCTGACGTTCGCGTGTACGAGCTCACGAAGATCTTCTATGACCAGCGTTCACGTATCGCGGGCGTGGCGCAATTCGTCCTCGATGACCGCCATTTGGCCCTCAAGCGTGAAAAAACGGAGTGTTTTCACTATAACCGAACGGATGGTTTTTTGGGCGCCGCACCTGCTAGCGCGGAGACATGTACCGCATCGTCCCCAGAGCAGATCGAGGAACGCTACGTGTACACAGAGGCCGGGAAACTATTGCGGAGGATTGACGTCGAGAAAAGCATGCCTGGATTGGATGGCAAGCCGTTTGTCGTAAAGCGGGCCGGTGTTGTCGTGTATGGCGAGACCGGTCAGCCTATTGCAGAATATGCCGAGACCGAAGAAAACAAACGCTACCGCCGTAGCCTTGCGGCGAATGATGATTTGACCAGATACGCCGGACTCAAGGTCATAGCGTCCGCAAATGAGATTGATACTGTAGCCGCCCAGGGCGGTACTCTGCTCGGTTTTTGGCAAATATACTCGCTGCCAACCAAGGTCGCCAATGCAAACGATGGTGTGTACGAGAGCAAATATTCGGTGGCAAGGGGGACCAGGACGCACATCACGTCGGCGGACAAGGCAAGGCTTTGGGCAGCTTTACAAAAGCAAGATCACGACCTGATGCTGGACGCTCAAGGAAAATTCTTGCTAGTACCCGAGGCGACGCCGGCAGTATGGAAAAAATGCATTAACTATCGCGTCAATACCGTCGAAACATGCCCTTGATTTAAGACCGCATCGGCAGTTTGAACTTGTGATGAAATCCCACCGTTTGCCTGGGGGCGCACTCTCGGGGGACGTCCATGCTTAACTGGCTATATGAAGGCCGATGGGCGAGCCGCGAACGTTTGAAGCATCATTGTCGTTGGGATAGCAGGCGCATTGATTCACGACCAAGTCCGGGTTCTACACACAGTCCGGCCGGCTCACTGACCCTTCAGGCGCTCCACGTCGCTGAGCGCTCCCGCCAAACCGAGTCTGTGGGCTTCCTTGTAATACGCAAGTGCTTGCTTAATTGCTCCTGCCCCGCCTTCGCGCTCCGCCATTTCGCCAAGATGGTGGTGCGCCAGGGCATTGCCTCCAGCAGCACCCTTGAGGAAAGCAACACGCGCCTCCTGGGTCTTGTTTTCAAGTAGCATGAGTGCGCCGTAATTGGTCATCGCATTGGCTGAGTTCGCATCCATGGCAATCGTGAGCCAATGGACTGCTTCTTTTAGTAAGGCGGCGCGGTCATATTTTCCGGGGGGCATGCCGTATTCCTTCTGCAACCGCAGGCAGTCAATCATCTGCACGTATTGTCGCCCAGCGCGCGATGCCGTCTCGGCGCTTTTGTCGATTGCGTAGGCTTGTGTAAAGTAATCAGCTGCCTCTTGGGACAACACCAGCGTGCCCTCGAGCTGATCGGGATAGCGGGGCCGCAGCGGCGAATATGCGCGACCGAGGTTAAACAGCGTCGGATTGTTGAAGCCCATCGACAACGCTTTCTTGAAGCTGGCAATGGCTTCCTTGCGATTATCCTGATCGAGCGCCATGATGCCCATGTTGTGCGCGGCCCTCGCAGAGCCCAGTGCCAGTGCCTTGTCGTACCACTCCTTCGCCTCGTACAAGTCGATCGGCACGCCGAGTCCCAGGTGCTGGGCTTTGCCAATCAGAAAGTTTGCCTCGGCATTGCCGGACGCTGCATCCTTATAGGCGCGCGCCTGAAAAGCAGGATAGTTTTTATCGAGCAGCAATTGTTCGAGCGGGGAGACAGGACCTGCTTGCGCATCAACATGCACTACCAATGCGAACAAACGGCAAAAGGGAGGCCAGGAGAGGGCGGAACGACATCGGGAACATCAGCATCCTTCATTGAAATTTCGGTGGGTAACGCTAAATTGCATGCTCGTGAGCGGAATTACACCAGGGACGGTTGCACTTCGCACGTTCACATTGCTACATCAGCACTTTATCCTAGAAGCCGCGCGCCAGGTTGGCTTTTAGGCAATTTTCTCAGCTGCCGATCCGTTTCCAAAACGACGTCAATATTTTTATATTGGATTGATTCCGATGCCGTTCGAGCTGCACAATGGGGTTAACGATTTCATCTCAAAAGCAAATAGCCCACACGAGGTGGGCTATTCTTGCTGCTCAAGCACCCTTGGGCGCCTGTAAAAGAGCCGGCATCACCCGGCCCCAGGAGGAAAGCTTACTTCGACTTCGAGCCCGATGAACCGCCAGACGACGACTGCGATCCGCCGGATTTGCCACCGGACGAGCTCTTGCTGTCGGAGTCGCTCTGCTTGTTGCCGCCCGAGCTTGAACGCGACGAGCCGCTATCCGAATCGCTTGCCTTGCTGCCGGACGATTTCGACGAGCCGCTGTCCGAATCGGACTGCTTCGACCCGGCCGAGCCACCCGACGAGCTGCGCGAGCCGCTGTTCGAATCGCTCTGCTGGCTGCCGCCGTGGCTCAGCTTGCCCGCTTCGCGCGCTTCTTCCGACGTGAATTCGTGGGCGTTGCCCGAAGCGTGTGCTGCACGGCCGCCTTCAGCGGCGATTTCGCGTTGCTTTTCAGGATCCATCGATGCGAAACCGCGGTTGCTGGTGTCGCCGCTCTGGTTGTTGCCGCCCTGGTTGCCGCCGCGATTGCCCGACTCTTTGTCCGACTGGTTATTGCCTTTGTTGTTACCGCCTTGATTGGTAGCCATTATCGTTCTCCTAGTATTTATGTTGAGTAGAGTTACTGGAACTAATCGTTTCAGCTTTTTCGCACCGTTGTGTGTTCGTTGCGAGAGACTTCATAGTAGGCGAGCGCGGCAGAATGTTAAGTCGGCGGATAGCCAGTGCGTATGTAGGATGAGATAACGTAGTTTGCTGCCTGTAGACCTACGAAATTAAAGGATGGAAATGATTGATTTTGGAAAGAATTTCATGGAGAAATTATGCCGCGACGGCAGGAGCATCCTCCATCGCATGCAACCGCACCGCCCAGACCACGCCGACGATCAACAGGCACACGGCCGCCAGCTCCAGCGGGCGCGGTGTCTGGTGCGCATGAATAAATCCGTACAGCAGCGCGAATAGCGTTTCAAACAAGATCAGTTGGCCGGACAGCGTGACCGGCACGCGGCGGCTGGCGATGTTCCACAAGTGGTTGCCGATCACCGATGCACCCAGCGCGAGCAGGGTGTTGGTGACCCAGAACACCGTCCAGTCGCGCCCGCTTGCAGCGGCGCCGGCACCGGTAATATCGCCATGAAAAACGGCCAAGCCCGCCAGTCCGATCAGCACCGCAATCGCACCGCTGGCCAGGCCGTACAAGGCCGACCATTCGGCGCTGGTGAACTGCGCATTGCGCTTGAGGAAGCGGGCGTTGTCGACGGTGTACCAGCTCCAGCACAGCAGCGCTCCGGTCGCGCACGCCAGTCCCAGCAGCGTGCGGCCCAGGTCGGCGTTGATTGCCCGCGCATGCTGGAATACATCAATGTTGATGCACGCAATGCCCGCCGCGACCACCAGCAGCGGCAGCGCCAGGCTGCGCAGCGCAACGGCGCCATGATCCTTGCGGCCCATCAGCGTCACGGCAATGGGCAGCACGCCGATGATGAGCGAGGTCGGCGCCACGCCCGCCAGCTTGACGCCCAGCGCGAGCAGCATGTAATAGACGATGTTGCCGGCCAGCGCGTGGCGCAGCAGGGCTGCATAATGGCTGCGCTCGAGCCGCCCGAACAAGCCGCGCAGGCGGGGCAGCATCAGACCCAGCGCCCCGTACGCCGTGTAGCGGCCCACGGCCAGTTCCACCGGCGAAAACGCGCTCTGCAGTTCCGGCACGATGAACACCATGCCCCACATGGCGCCCGCCACCAAACCGCACACTACACCTGTCCACATCGTCGCTGTTCCAAAGGGCAAGGGCAATAGTGTCGCACACGGCCTTGTCGCGCGCCGCGTTGACACTTAAAATCAAAAAATGCTATAGTCAAAGAGTTAAATTGGAAACCCTTCCAACCTTCAAGCAGGCATAGACCAGCTTACCCAGGAGACAAGATGTACAACGTATGTAAAGTCGCCGCCGTAGTCCTGCTGGCCTGCGCCGGCACGGGCGCGCGCGCCGCCGATCCCAAGCCCGACGTCATCCACTGGTGGACTTCCAGCAGCGAGGCGGCCGCCGTGCGCACCATCGCCGACGCCTACCGCAAGCAGGGCGGCGTCTGGAACGATGCGGCCATCGCCGGCGCCGACCAGGCGCGCGCCACCGCGATCAATCGCATCGTCGGCGGCAATCCACCGATGGCGGCGCAGTTCAACACCACCAAGCAGTTCACCGACCTGGTCGAGCAGGGCATGCTCAATAACGTCGACGACGTCGCCAAGCGGGAAGGGTGGGACAAGTTCCTGCCCGAGCCGATCCTGAACGTCATCCGCGTCAAGGGCCATTACTACGCGGTGCCGGTCAACATCCACATGCAGGCCTGGATCTGGTATTCGAAAGCCGCTTTCAAAAAGGCAGGCATCGCCAAAGAACCGGCCAGCGTCGATGAACTGTTCGCCGCACTCGACAAGATGAAGGCCGCCGGCATCGTGCCGCTCGCCCATGGCGGCCAGGCGTGGCAGGAAAACATCCTGTTCCTGGCGATGCTGGCCCATGTCGGCGGCACCGACCTGTACCTCAAGGTGCTACGCGAGCGCGACCCCGCCGCCATCAATTCGGAAGCCTTCAAGAAAGTGCTGAGCACTTACAAGCGCTTGCAGTCGTACGTCGACAGCGGCGCGCCGGGCCGCAACTGGAACGACGCCACCGCCATGGTCATCAGCGGCAAGGCCGGTTTCCAGATCATGGGCGATTGGGCCAAAGGTGAATTTTCAGCGGCCAAAATGACGGCGGGTAAAGAGTATGGCTGCGTCGCTGGCTTTAACGCCAGGTCGCCCTACCTGATCCAGGGCGACGCTTTCGTCTTCCCCAAGACGAGCAATCCGCAGCAGGTCAAGTACCAGAAGTTATTGGCCAGTACCATCGTCGCGCCCACAACCCAGGTCGCGTTCAACAAGCTCAAAGGCTCGATCCCGATCCGGGGCGACGTCGACGCTTCCAGCATGGATGAATGCGCGCGCACCGGCATCGCCATCATGAAGGACCGCGCGCGCCATGTCGGCATCGGCGAGGTCTATCTCACGCCGGACCAGAACGGCGCCATGCAAGACGTGCTGACGGCGTTCTGGAATACCAAAATGCCGGTCGAAAAAGCGCAAAAGGGGATCGCCGCAGCGCTCAGGAGCGAACAGTAAGCCAGGCGCGTACTTGTGGAGCATCGCCCGAATGCAGTATCCTTTGTCCTTCGATCATGGATGAATGAGCAAGCGCGTGGCGACTTTGAAAGATGTAGCATTGCTGGCCGGCGTGGGCTTGGGCACCGCGTCGCGCGTGGTCAGCGGCAAGGGTGCAGTCTCGCCCAAGACGCTGGCGCGCGTGCGCAAGGCAATCGAAGAACTCGACTTTCAGCCTTCCCACGCGGCGCGCTCGCTGATGTCCGGCACCTCGCAGATGATCGGCGTCTACATCCCCTTTTTAAGCGGGACTTTTTATACCCCCATTTTGCAGCTGGTCTATGCCGAACTGCGCGCCGCCGGCCTGAACATGGTGGTCGGCTTTGGCACCGGCAGCGTCGACGAACGCCGGCAGGCGGTGGAGGGCATTGATTTTCTCAATCAGCGCGGCTGCGACGGCGTGCTTGTGATAAGCAACGCGCTGCGCGAAGAAGACATCGCCGCGCTTGGCCCGCGCAAGGCGCGCCTGGTGCTGCTCAATCACTGCCTGCCGGGCATGGAGGAGCGCTGCTTCACGGTCGACCACAAGCTGGGCGGGCGCATGGCGGCCAGAGCGCTGCTGGACAAAAGACACCGCAGGATCGCCGTCATCGCCGGGCCCAAGTACGCCGCCGACAACGTCGAGCGCATCGACGGCTTCATGGACGAACTGGCGCAGGCCGGCATCGACACCGCCACCGTCTGGCTCGAGGAGAGCAACTTCGCGCCCGAGGGCGGCTGGGCCGCGGCCGACAAGCTGCTCAATTCCGGCTACGACTTTACCGCCGTGTTTTGCGCCAATGACGAAATGGCCGTCGGCGCGCTATCGTACTTTCAGCAGGCCGGCGTGGACGTGCCCGGCGCCGTCTCGGTGCTCGGCTACGACGACACCGACACCGCCAACTTCACCGCGCCGCGCCTCACATCCGTGCACATGCCCTGGACCGAGATGGCCCTGAACGGCTTGAACTGCCTGCTCAACCGCTGCTACGCCATGCACCGCCCGTTCACGCATGAGTACGCCGTCAGCGTCACCGCACGCGCCTCGCTGGCCAAGGCCAGGAGCACGCGCGCCACAAAATAAAAAACCGCCCGGTTCCGCTCGCGGGCGGTTTTTTTTGTGGTAAAGTGGAAGCGATTCCAATTTCTCGGCAGGCAACTTCCACCACCACGAACATGTCCATGACCAAACAACCTTCCGCACCGCACGGTTCCCTGTCGCGCGCCGATTTTGGCGCCGATTTTGTGTGGGGCTGCTCCACATCGGCATTCCAGATCGAAGGCGGCGCCAGCGCCGATGGACGCGTGCCATCGATCTGGGACACCTTCTGCCAGCAGCGCGGCGCCATCCGCGACGGCTCCGACGGCAGCGTCGCCTGCGACCATTTCAACCGCTGGCCCGAAGACATGGATCTTGGCCGCTCGCTCGGCTTGAACGCCTACCGCTTTTCGATTTCCTGGCCGCGCATCTTCAGCGCACGCGGCGCCGCCCCCAACGAGGCCGGACTCGATTTTTACTCGCGCCTGGTCGACGGCATGCTCGCGCGCGGCCTGGTGCCATGGGTCACGCTGTATCATTGGGACTTGCCGCAGTATCTGCAAGACGCGGGCGGCTGGACCAACCGCGACACCGTGGCCGCATTCGTCGAGTATGTCGACGTCGTCACCCGGCGCCTGGGCGACCGGGTCAAACACTGGATCACCCACAACGAGCCGTGGTGCACCGCCATTCACGGCAACCTCGATGGCATGCATGCGCCCGGCCTCAAGAGTTTGCCCACCGCGCTGCAGGTGTGCCACCACGTGCTGCTCTCGCACGGCTTGTCTGTCCCCGTCATCCGCGCCAATGTGCCGGGTGCCGCGGTCGGCATTGCCCTCAGCCTGCACCCGATCATGGCGGCCAGCGACTCTGCCGCCGACCAGCAAGCCGTCGCGCGCCATGACGCATTTCGCAACCGCTGGTTCCTGGACGCCCTGTATGGCCGCGGCTATCCAGTCGAGCCGCTGCAGATGATGGGCGCCGATGCACCCATCATCGCGCCCGGCGACCTGGCCGCGATCGCGGCGCCAACCGATTTTTTGGGCGTGAATTACTACTTCCCGGAAGTGGTCAAGGACGATGCCAACGCAGGCTTCTTGCGCACCTCCGTGGTCTTGCCCGAAGGGCGAGAGCGCACCGATTTTGGCTGGGAAGTGGCGCCCGAGGGCCTCACCGCGCTGCTGGCGCGCATCGCGCGCGACTACGCGCCGCCCGACATGTACGTGACCGAAAACGGCTCGTGCTATGACGACGTGGTGGGCGAGGACGGCAGCATCGACGACGGCAAACGCCGCGATTATCTGGTCCGGCACCTGGCGGCGGTGCGCCAGGCGCGCGACGACGGTGTGCCGGTAAAGGGTTATTTTGCCTGGAGCCTGCTGGATAACTTCGAATGGTCGGAAGGGTACTTGCGCCGTTTCGGTATTGCGTATGTCGACTTTGTCACCCAAAAGCGCACGCTCAAGGCAAGCGGCCAGTGGTACCGCGCGTTTTTGGGCGGCCAGGCATAGACGACGGGATCACGACAAAGCGGGGCAGCGTGCCACGACAGCTGCCCGCTTTTATACCCGGTACACCACCGCGAACCCGCCTCCCGGCGTTCTGAAATTGGTCGTCTGTCCCTGGTACACCCGCGCCGCCGTCCACTGCACTTTGCCGTCATAGCAATAGCAGCGGATGTCGAACTTGAGCTTCTCGGGCGCTTCGGCGGAACCCGCCATCCGCTGCGCCGGCGCCATGATCGCCTGCGCCACGTAGTCGCCGGCGAGAATATCCTGCCACGCGCGCTTGGTCAGCTTGTCGCCGCGATAGGCCGCGCGTCCGCCAAAGCCGGCGCTCGGCTTGAAGAACAAGCCGCGCCGCGCCGCCCACAGGCGCTCGGCCTGGTCGGCCTGCACCACTTCCGTGTGCGGAATGCCGGCCAGTAGCAGGGCGCGGGTAGCCTGCGGCACCCCCAGTTCCGTCAACTTGGCGTCGTCCGTCAGCAGCGCCAGATTGCGCTTGTCTGCATACAGCGCGTGCGCCTGCGGGTGCGGGGTGATCATGACCGCGTCAGCGAGGTAGGCGGCGCGCATGGCCGCGCTGTCGGGATGCTCCAGCGCGAAATCGGTCAGCCGGTTGTAGACCAGGTCCACGCTGCGGCCATCAATGTGCAGTCGCGTGCCATCCCATTGCAGGGCTGCGGGATCGGCGATGACGGCGTCAATGCCGCTGCGCGCGAAGAGCTGCTTGAACAGTAAAAATTCGGGATACAGGTACTGCGTCTCCGGCGCGGTGTCGACGATCGCGACCAGCCCGAGCGGCCCTTCTCGCCCCGCAAGGCGCCACTCTTGTAAAAACATGGCGATGATCTGCTGTTCGAAGCCGGCGCCGCCTTCGGATCCGTCCACGGCGCCTTGCGCGAGCGCGCCGCACGGGTCCTGTGCGCGTGCCAGGGCGGCGTTGAGCAGCGCGCCGCCCGCGTTGGTATTGATTTCAATGAGGCCGATGCGTTCGCCCTCCAGGTGGAAGTCGTAGCCAAAAAACACGCCACGCGCGCGCTGGGGGTGGCGGGCGATAGGCGCGGCCCCGGCCAGCACGTGCGCGCCGTACGAGGGCAGGGCGAGCACCGATTCCACCGCCCCGATCAACGCTTCCATCTGCAGCGCCTGCGCCGAGGACACATACACCGGCAGGGTCGAAAACAAATGCGGGCAGCGCTCGGCGATCAGCGCCGGCACGTCCGGCGTGCCGGGCGCCGAGCGCAAGGCCTGCGTCAAGGCGTCCAGTTGCAGGCCGCCGCAAAAGCAGTTACTGTTTAATTGTTCGGCCGCCTGGGCCGAACAATCCTCGTCACATGAAAGATTGGTCATGCGGACGATTCTAGCACCGCATGGCGCTACACTCGCGGCGGGTCGGTCTCCCTGGCGTACACCCGCTGCCCGGCCAGCACGTCCTTGAACATCTCCAGCCCGGCCGCGCTGTCGGCGCCATCGACGATGATCAGCCCCGGGTCATCCGTGTCGTCCGGCAGGTCGAGCGCCACGCCTGCGCTGACCAGGAGCTCCACGCCGCTGCCCACCGCCAGCAGGGGTTTGCCGTGCCGGTACTGCTCGCGCAGGAAATTGAGGACGTTGGCGTCCATGCCCAGGATGCCCGCCATTTCGCCGCCGTCCGGCACGATCAAGCCATCGTAGAGTACCGACGGCCCGGCCTCGAAGGTGATCTCGACGTCGAGCGGGCAGCCGTCGAGTGACGTAACGCGGCCCAGGCGCTGGCCCACCAGGCGCGGCACGGCGCCATCCTTGAGCAGGGAACCATACATGGCGCGCACCATGTCGCCATCGACTCCGTCGGCGACCAACAGCGCTACGCGCCGGGTACGGATGCCGCGCTGGCCCGGGCGGCTGAGCAGCGATAGCGACGGCGAGGGCGCATATTCGGGAATGGGCAGTGGCGTGGCGCGCGGCAAGGGCGCCGGCAACGGCATGCCCAGGCCTTCGGCAACCGCGCCTGCCAGCGCCAGGTCCACGTTGACCAGGCCGGCAAGCATGCGCTCGCGCACGGCGCGCACCTGCACCCGCGTGAGCTCAAAGCGGAATGCGTTGATGATGTGGCGCTGTTCGGGCGCGCTCTGGCTTTCCCAGAACAGGCGCGCTTGCCCGTAGTGCTCGCCAAACAGTTCGGGCTTGCCGCGCACTTTCGTTTCAGCCGGCACGGGCTGCGGAAAGGTGTTAAAGCCTGCCGTGCCGGCCTGGAACGGACAGCCGCCGGCCAGCGAATTGGGTTCGTAATTGACGCGTCCGCGGTTGATGGCTTGCCGATGAAAGCCCTCTCGCTGGTTATTATGCACTTGCGCAATAGGCGAGTTGATCGGTATTTCGTGGAAGTTGGGCCCGCCCAGGCGGCTGATCTGGGTGTCGATATACGAATGGTTGCGCCCTTGCAGCAACGGATCGTCCGTAAAATCAATGCCGGGCACCACGTGCGCAGTGCAAAACGCCACCTGTTCGGTTTCGGCAAAAAAATTATCGGGATTACGGTTCAGCACCAGCTTGCCAACAGGCAGCAGGGGCACCATTTCCTCGGGAATAAGCTTGGTCGCATCGAGAATGTCGAACGGGAAGCTGTCTGCCTGCGCCTGCGTGAAAATTTGCAGACCCAGCTCATACTCGGGAAATTGGCCTGATTCAATTGCTTCCCACAGGTCGCGGCGGTGAAAGTCCGGGTCCGCCCCGTTGATCTTGACCGCCTCGTCCCACACCACCGAATGGGTGCCCTGCAACGGCGTCCAATGAAACTTGCAAAAATGCGCCACGCCTTCCGCATTGACCAGCTTGAAGGTATGCACGCCGAAGCCTTGCATCATGCGATAGCTGCGAGGAATGGCGCGGTCCGACATGACCCACAACAGCATGTGCGTGATCTCGGGACTGAGCGAGGCAAAGTCCCAAAAGGTATTGTGGGCGCTGGACGCCTGCGGTATCGCGTGGTGGGGTTCGGGCTTAACAGAGTGCACCAGGTCCGGGAATTTCATGGCGTCCTGAATAAAGAACACGGGTATGTTATTGCCCACTAGGTCCCAGTTGCCTTCGTCGGTATAAAACTTGGTCGCAAAGCCGCGTACGTCGCGCGCCAGGTCGGCCGAACCCCTCTCGCCAACCACGGTTGAAAAGCGCACGAACACGGGCGTGCGTTTGCCGCATGCCGCGAACGGTGTGGCCCGGGTAAATTCGCACAAGTCCTGGTAGGACTCGAAATAGCCGTGCGCGGCCGAACCACGCGCGTGCACCACGCGTTCGGGAATGCGCTCATGGTCGAAGTGGGTGATTTTTTCGCGCAGGATGAAGTCTTCCATGGCCGTCGGCCCGCGCAGGCCGATCTTGAGCGAATCCTGGTTGTTACCCACCGGCACTCCCTGATTGGTGGTCAGGCGCTGGCCGGTGTCGTCGACCCGCACCCGGTCGAGCGGGCCGTTGAGCGGGTTCGCGCCCAGCTGGGGGTTGCCGTCGCCCACTTTGGGCGACGCCGTCGTTTCGGTACTGGTGCTGGCGGTGGCCAGCGGCGTGTCAGGGGCGTGGGTCTCGCCCTCGTGCGGCTCGCGCGCGGCGTCGCCGTATTCGAGTCCCTTGGTGCTGTTGTAAGGCATCTTGGCGGCGAGCGCGGCGTTGCCGACTACTTTTTCCAGCAACCGTTCGGCGGTCGGCTCGCCGCTGCCCACGCTGGCCGGAGGTTGACCGGTGGATGGGCCGGAAATGGTGCTCAGGACGGAGCCGGCGCCGTCAACCGGCGTGCCGTTGTTGTGACAATTAGCCATGCTGGACCTCTGTAGAGAAAAGAGGCGGACGCCCCTTTGGGTTGGCAAACGAAGCGGCGCCATCAAGACGCGTGCTTGAGTTTGCCTAAGCAGGCTCAGCCAGACTTTGACCTGTCATAAGAATGCAGCCATGCCGCTCGCACGGGGCCAGATTGCACTAGAATGAAATCTTGTTCTTATGAAAAGGATGCGGATGACACCGACGCAATGCACGCAGCACGATGCCGCCACGATCGCCATGTTAATCAGCGAGGCGAACAAGGAGGTGGCGGTCAGGTTTGGATTAAATGCCGACAATTGTCCCAAACACCCGTCGTTTTGCACCACAAGCTGGGTCGAGGCCGAGATGGCGCGCGGCGAAACGTATTTCATGCTGCACGACCCAACAGCCGGGCCGATCGCGTGCGTGGCATATGAAAGACCGGCGCCAGCGCGCGCTTACCTGAACCGCCTGTCGGTGCTGCCGCCGCACCAGGGCCAAGGTGCGGGCGCGCACCTGGTCGCGCATGTGGTGGAGCAGGCGCGCCGCGACGGCGTGGCATCGATCAGCATCGGCGTGATTGGCGAGCACCTGCATTTGCAGCGCTGGTACAACAAGCTCGGCTTTGTTGATGGGGAAACCAAGCGCTTCGCCCATCTGCCGTTTTCCGTCAAGTACATGACCCTGGCCGTGCCCGATTAGCGCTGATCACGTCACGGCGGCCTTGGGCTGGCCCACGATAATGGCGCCGAAAGCTGCCGCCAGCAGCACGTACAGGATGGCCAGCGGCCACAGGCGCGCCTCGGCACCGGCGGCGATGCGCACCAGGGCCATGCCGCCGATGCCGAAGTGGGTCAGGTTGCCCATCGCCAGCGGTCGGCCGAACACGCCGCCCACCAGGTGCGACTTGCTCATCCAGTTGGTGATGGCGCCACCCACGTACAGCGCCCCCAGCAGTTGCACGGCGGGCAGCAGGGCCGGGTGCTGCACCCCTTGCATAGTTCCGAGCAATTCTTGCGGGGCAAATATCAGCAACAGGCCGATCGTAGCCATGAAAGCGGCGCTGACGACCATTAGCAGTTTGCTCATGCAAAGTCCTTTACGGTAAAAAGTGGGAAGGCCCGGCAAGGCTGCATCAAAGCTTGCGCCGCCAGATGATATGCAAGTCGTCCACGACCGGCACGCTGGCCAGTCCCAGCAGCACGAGCGCCAGCGGCACCGTGGCGATATAGCCAACATGCTTGAAGCCCAGCGCTCCCGCCACGCCGCCGACAAAAAAGCACAGTACCAGCAGGCACAGCATTTTTAATCTGGGGCGGTTGACGGCCACCTTATCGCCCGGCGCATGGTTGCCGCGGTTGGGATAAACCAGCTTACCAAGTTCAATGCCGATGTCGGTCACGATGCCGGTGACATGCGTGGTGCGTATTTCGGCATTCGACAGGGAAGTAATGACGGCGTTTTGTAAGCCCATGATGAACGAGAGCAAGATCACCGTCACCGACACGAAGTAGCCGTCAATATCGGCCAGGCGCGCGCCCAACAGGCCAAAGCAGAGCAGCAGGCAAGCTTCCAGCAGCAGCGGCAACGCAAACTCGCTGTGCATCTGGCGCTGGCGCGAATAATGGACCAGCATCGTCGAACATGCCGCCCCGACAATAAAGGCGAACAGCGCGCCCAGCCCGGCCAGAGCAATATCGACCGTTCCCAGCGCCAGGTTGTCGGCCATTGAGGAAACAATGCCCGTCATATGGGATGTGTATTGTTCCACGGCGAGAAAGCCGCCGGCGTTGATCGCCCCCGCCACGAATGTCAGCGCGTAGCCGAGGTGGCGGTTGGTATGGGCCGTGCGCACCCGTCCGGTCAGCTTGCGCGAATAATTGATGGGCATGGAGTTAGGGGCGCCTGGCAGTTGACTGCCCCCATGTTACTCCATCGATGTTGTCGAAGCAGACTTACTTACTTGCTCAGCTGATCCGGCGCTGCGGCAGCGTTGCGCGCGCTCAGCAACTTTTCCAGCACCGGATCGCGCTTGTACACGTCCTGCGAAAAGATCGCATGGCCGTCGCGCCCGCTCACCGCGGTTGCGTAAAACAGCACCACAGGAATCGGCGTCTTCAGGTTAACCGTTTTTTGCGGGCCCGGCTCCATCGCCTTGCCGATCAGCTCCTTGGTCCATTCCGGCTTGCCTGCCAGTACAAACTGGGCCAGTTCCTGCGGCTTTTCCACGCGAATGCAACCGTGGCTCAAATCACGCCGCGTGCGCTTGAACAACTCGCGCGCCGACGTCGAGTGCAGATAAATATTGTCCGGATTGGGCATGGCGAACTTGACCGCGCCCAGCGCATTGCCGGCGCCCGGACGCTGGCGAATGCGGTACTTGCCTGCGCGCAGGTCGGCCATGACGGCCGCATCTACGTTGCGCACCGGTTCGCCTGCACCGCTTACTGCGACCAGTTCCATCTCGTTTTTGGCCAGATAGCTGCCATCCTTGGCAATCTTGGGAATCAGTTCCGCTTTTTGTATGCTCGGTGGCACGTTCCAGTAGGGATTGAATTCCAGGTAGCGCATGCTGCCCACGAACAAGGGCGTCTGGGTCTTGACGGCGGTGCCAACGATCACCCGCATTTCCAGCGGCGGCGGTCCGTTGGTGTCGCCGTTGTTGATGGCCCACAGGCGAAACGCCGGCAGGTTGACGGCAACGATGGGGCCATTCGAAAAATCCGGCAGCCAACGCAGGCGCTCAAGCGTCAATTCCAACTGGCGCACGCGCTGGCTCAGTGGCGTATTCATCGCGGCAACGGTGTCGGGACCGAGGATGCCGTCGTCCAGCAGGCCGTGGCGTGCCTGGAAACGCTTGACTGCGGCGGCCAGGTCGGCGCCGTATTTGTCGTCCGGCGCGCTGGCCGCTCCCGGCTCGTCGCCCACCAGCAGCAACAAGGCGCGCAAGGCCGGGGCTGCCGGATAGGATGCGCCGACTTCGATCTTGTCGCCCTTGGCAATCGGCGGCAGGCTGGTGACGGGCGCCTTGGCCAATTGACGGTAATGGGCCAGCGTGTGCTTCATGTATTTGTAGAGCGCAATGCGCGGCTCGGCCTTGGCGACGGCGGCGGCCAGCGTATTTTGTTCGACCGCGCCGCGCAGTTGCTCGACCGGATCAAACGCGGTCAGGCGCGGATCGGGCGTGGCGCTGTGGTATTCGGAACGCACGCGCCCTACGCGCAGGTCGGCCATGTATTGCAGCATTGCGCGCGTCAGGGCGACGTCGAGCGCGGCGTCGTCCAGGCTGGCGCTGCGCACTTTTGCGGCCAGTCCGTCGGCATCGTAGTCGGCCGGCGACAGGCCGTGCACGGCCGCTTCCTGCAGCAGCACCACGGCGGCGGCGGCTTTTGAGAGGTTAGCGCCCAGCCACACCGGAGCGTAGGCGCGCGGCGCGTAGAAGCGTTCCAGCCAGTCGCGTTGGTCATAGGTGAGCTGGCCGCTTTTCTGGGCCTGCTTGGCCGTTGCGGCCAGCACGCGGATGTCGTCCGGCGTCCCGGCGTGGACGGTGATGCTTGCAAGCGAGAACAGCACTGCCAGTGCCAGGGACGCGAAGGGCTTGGAGGAGGGTGTCATGCGTGTTTCTTAAGGGAAAAACAAGATTGTAGGCCATACCGTCCGGCTGCGCTACGCCCATTGCGCACGAGGTCGTAAAATGGGCGCCGCTTGTGCCGAATGGAGACAGCGTGGCGGCCGTACTGAATGATTGCCTCGGGTGCAGGGCGGTTTGCCCCATGTTATTCTGTTGCGGCAAGCTTCACTCAAGAACGCAAAGGATAGTATGCAGGGCAAAATAGCAGTTGTGTTGGCGGTCGCTACGGCGGCCTGGGGTTCGGTCGCGCAGGCGCAGGACGTGATCCGGATCGGCCATGTGGCCGCCACCTCGGGCGCCATCGCGCACTTAGGCAAGGACAATGAAAACGGCGCGCGCATGGCGGTCGACGAGTTAAATGCCAAGGGCGTGCTGATTGGCGGCAAGCGCTACAAGATCGTGCTGCAGGCCGAAGACGACGCCGCCGATCCCAAACAGGGCACCACGGTCGCGCAAAAGCTGGTCGACGCCGGCGTCAATGGCGTCATCGGGCACGAAACGTCGGGCACGACGATACCGGCCTCGCGCATTTATTTCAATGCCGGCATTCCCCAGATTTCGCCCTCCGCCAGCAACCCCGCGTACACGCGGCAAGGTTTTGGCACGGCGTTTCGCAATGTTGCCAACGATGAGCAGCTCGGCGCCGCGCTCGCCCGTTACGCCGTGCAAAACGGCAAGGCGCGCCAGATTGCCGTCATTGACGACCGCAGCGCCTACGGCAAGGGCTTGAGCGACGAATTCATCAAGAACGTCAAGAAGTCGGGTGTGGCGCGCATCGTGTCGCAGCAATACACGACCGACAAGGCGAGTGAATTTAGCGCCATCCTCACTGCCATCAAGGGCAAGCAGCCAGACCTGGTGTTCTTTGGCGGCATGGATGCGGTGGCGGGGCCGATGCTGCAGCAAATGAAAAAACTGGGCATCAAGGCCAGCTTCATGGGCGGTGACGGCCTGTGTTCGGATTCGATGGCCAGGCTCTCGGGTGACGCCATGGCGGACGGCCAGGTAATTTGCGCGGAAGCGGGCGGTATTGAAGCGGCGCAGCAAAAGGGCATGGATGACTTCAGGGCCGCCTACCGGAAAAGATTCGGCATCGACGTGCTGACGTACGCGCCATACGCCTATGACGCCTTGTTGACAATGGTCGACGCGATGCGCCAGGCCGGTTCGCCCGATCCGTCGAAATATCTGCCTGTGCTGGCCAAGATCCGCCACCAGGGGGTGACCGGCACCGTCGCCTTTGATGCGCGCGGCGACGTGCAAAATGGCGTGCTGACGATTTATACCTTCAAGGGCGGGAAGCGCCAGCGCGTCGCTGTCATGAAATAGCGCGCGAGAAGGAAAACGCAGCGCTCGCGTGTGAGCGAGCGGAACTTATAATGTTCGCCACGGTCTAACCTTGTTATTCGAGGGGGTGACTGTATGGACGACGTACCGCGCTCTAGTAAATGTAAGCTTCCAGCGTTCATCCGCGACAATATTGAGTCGATTCTCGTCGAATGGGAGGCGTTCGCCAAGGGCATACTTTCGGCGCGCCACATGGACGAGGCCGCATTGCGGGACGACGCCGGCGCCATGCTGCGGGCAATCGCCGATGATCTTGAACAGCCCCAGACGTCGGGCCAGCAATTCGAAAAGTCGCGGGGGCGCGCGCCCCCTAACACGCTTGAGAGCGCCGCTGAGCGGCATGGTTCCGCCCGCGTGGCAAGCGGCTTTAGCCTGGACGAAACCATTTCTGAATTTCGGGCCTTGCGCGCCAGCGTCCTCAAGCAGTGGGCATGCGCGAACAGAGCAGCTGAAACGGCCTCGTCCGACGAAGCGCTGCGCTTTAACGAAGCCATCGACCAGGCGCTGACTGAATCGCTGGAGCGCTACGCACTCGACAAAGACGAGCACACGCGGCGCTTTGACACGCTGCTGTCATCCTCGCCCGACTTGCAGTTCATTCTCGATATCGACGCGCATTTCCTGTATGCCAACATCACCTTGGCCAAGCTGTTCAATGCGCAGGTTGATGCCATCCTCGGCAAACCCATCCGCCGTTTTTGCAGGGACTTGGCGCCCAAGTTCGAGCGCGACATCGCGCACGTTGTCGACAACCACGAGTCTTTGCGCGGCGAATTCACCTGCCATGCCGACCAGATGGAACCGGTGACGTACCGCTACGTACTGCTGCCGGTCATCAATGAGGCTGGGGTTGTTGAGTCCGTGACTGGCAGCGCACGCAATATTTCCGAACTCAAGGCGTCGGAAAACAAGTTGCTGCGCAATGCATATTACGACTCGCTCACGGAATTGCCCAATCGCATGCTGTTTCGCGACCGGCTCGAGCAAGAGGTCCGCTACGCGGGGCGCACCGGCCTCACGCTGGCCTTGTTGTTCGTCGACCTTGACGGTTTCAAGGGGGTCAATGACCGCTTCGGTCACGCGGCGGGCGACCAGGTATTGCGAGAATCAGCGCGCCGCATTGGCGCCTGCGTGCGCGCCAGCGATACCGTAGCCCGCCTGGGCGGCGACGAATTTACCGTCATCATCACTGACGTGCGGAAGATCCCGCACATCGAGGTGCTGGCCCAGCAAATTCTCGCCAGCCTGGGGCGCCCGATTGCGCTGCACGAACATAGCGCGGCTATCTCCGGCAGCATCGGCATCACGCTCTATCCGCAAGACGCGCTATTGCCCGACGACTTGCTGCGCAATGCCGACCAGGCCATGTTCGTGGCCAAGAAAGCCGGGCGCAACCGTTTCAGTTTTTTTACCAAGGCCATGCGCGACTCGGCCTGGGCGCGCCTGCGCGTGATTGACGAATTGCGCGAGGCAATTGCCTGCCATCAGCTCGCCGTGTATTACCAGCCGATCATCGACATGGGCACCGGCGCCATCGTCAAGGCCGAGGCACTGGTGCGCTGGCATCACCCGCAGTCGGGCACGCTTCTACCGGCCGCCTTCATCGGCCTGGCCGAAGAGACGGGGCTGATCGGTCAGATCGATGCCTGGGTGCTCCAGGAGGCGGTATGCCGGGCGCGCCAATGGAGCGACTTGCTGGGCCGGCCGTTCCAGGTCAGCGTCAACAAGTCGCCGGTGGAATTTACGGACCGCTCGATGATGAAGCCCGGTGGTCCGGACTTGCAAACGCTGACCGAAGCCGGGGGCAGCGTCGCCGTGGAAGTGACCGAGGGCGTGATGCTCAACGAATCGCCCGGCGTGCGCGAAAAACTGCTCGCGCTGCAACAGGCCGGCGTGCAGTTTGCGATCGACGACTTTGGCATCGGCTATTCGTCGATGTCTTACCTGAAAAAGTTCAATGTCAATTTCCTCAAGATTGACCAGAGTTTCGTGAAGGACATGGTGAGCAGCTCGGAGAGCCGCATCTTTGCCGAAACCATTGTCATGATGGCGCACCGGCTAGGCTTGAAAGTCATTGCCGAAGGGGTAGAGACCTGCGCCCAGCGCGACTGGCTCAAGGCGGCGGGTTGCGATTACGCCCAGGGCTTTCTGTACTCCGAAGCAACCAGCGCCGAGTGTTTCGCGCAAATGCTGACGGCTGCGCATTAGGAAACGGGTGGTGCGCCAGGCGCTGTTGGCCAATGTTCTTGGCGACGGCGCCTCTGGTGATGTCAACGTGCTGCTGCAAGGAGCGTAGGAGCGTAGGTCGGATACGCGCAGACCTGGGCGGCCCCCTTATCCGACGTGCGTTGACGCGACGCATCTCGGATAAGGGGCTGCCCAGGCCCGCGCTTGGCCGACTTACAGTCCGGTCCCGATAAAAATCCGCAGAGCCATGCGGCAATGGTGGGGAAAAGCTAACCCGTCAATGGCGTGCAGCCTTGCGCGCCCTCAGCTTCCCTGGCTGGGCGCGCCTTGCCGACAAGGGCATTCCAAACGCAAGCCGTGCAAGGTCGGCGCGCTGCCAACGCGGGTTGCCTGCATCAAATCTTCCCTTGCGTAAGTCTTTCCGTAAGACGACAATCTTGCTCCAGCATGATAAAGGAGTCGGGGTGAGAATGTCGGTAGCAAGAATGTTGGTCATGGTTGCGGCAAGTTTGCCGCTGTTGGCAATTGCAGCAAATCCGGGTGCGCCCTACCAGGTAGTCGGTATCGCAGACGGCGACACGCTGACCGCGCTCAGCGCCAGCCGCGAGCGCATCAAGTGCCGGCTGTACGGCATTGATGCGCCGGAGAAAAAACAAGCGTTCGGCCAAGCATCGAAATTGTCCTTGTCCGAGCTGTCGTTCGGCAGGACGGCCTACATCGATGTCGTCGGTCGGGACCGCTATGGCCGCGCCATTTGCAAGATTGCCGTGGCCGGGGTGGACGTCAACAAGGAACAGATTGCGCGCGGCATGGCGTGGATGTACCGCCGCTACGCGAGCGATCGCAGCTACAGCGACGCCGAACTCAAGGCCCAGACCCGCCATGTGGGCATTTGGCGCGACACGCAGCCTGTGCCGCCATGGGACTTCAGGCGCAAAGGCGTGCGGCGCACGCTGTAATCAGGACCCCGGCCACGCGCCCGGCGCGCCCCGGCGATGTGAGGGCGGCATCGGCCTCCCCAATCAAGCCGGGCAAGCAAAGGCTTGTTGCCGTGCTGGGTAATATGCCGAAGCCTTGATGTAAGGCGGAAAAGCGCAAACCTCGCAATCCGCCACGCGATACCGGGCACGCATGGCGCAATGCGCACTTCGTCCTTTTGCGCCCTACGGTCTTGATTGGCTCATACCTCGGCCAGCAGCATGTGCACGAATTCACCAGCCGGCACCGCCTTGGAAAACAGAAAACCCTGCCCGAAATCGCATTGACCCTCGACCAGGAATGCTCGCTGTTCCACCGTCTCGATGCCTTCGGCAATCACTTCCAACCCCAGTTCGTGCGCCATGGCGATGATCGAGCGCACGATGGCGCGGTCGCCCAGGCTGGCGCCAATATCGCGCACGAAGGATTGATCGATCTTCAGGTAGTCGACTTCAAATTTTTTCAGATACGCAATCGACGAGTATCCCGTGCCAAAATCGTCAATCGCCACCTTGATCCCCGCATCGTGATATTGCAGCAACGTGGCCGATACGCTGGGCGAAGCGTCCAGCAGCAAGCCCTCGGTAATTTCGACCGAGACGCTACTGCCCGTCAAGCCCAGTTCGTGCAGATGCGCGGGCCAGTTCACTTCATCGAGGCGTGAGACGAATTGCACCGGCGACTTGTTAACGCTGACGGGAAACGGCGCACCAGTGCGCTCGCCCCACGCGCGCGAGCATTCAGCTGCCTGGCGAAACACCCAGTCGCCAATTTCACTGATCAAGCCAGTTTCTTCGGCGAAGGCGATGAAGCGCACCGGCTCGATCATGCCCAGCAGCGGGTGTTGCCAGCGCAGCAACGCTTCCGCCTTGACCACGCGCCCACTGCGCAAGTCGATGATCGGCTGATAGTGCACCTGCAACTGGCCACGGCGCAGCGCGACGCGCAAATCGCTGATCAGGCGCAGCCGGTCGTTCGCTTCGCGCTGCATGGAGGGCGTGAAGTAGCTGAAATGGTTGCGCCCTTCGTTTTTGACCACGTACATGGCCTGGTCGGCATTGCGAATCAGGTTTTCGGCGTCGGACGCATCGTTCGGATACAGCGTGACGCCAATGCTGGCCGACAGGTAGATCACCTCGTTGCCAAACAAAAAGGGCTTGCTGAGTGTTTCATTGATTTTCAGCGCGACCGGATCGACGTACAGGTTCGTTTCCAGTTCGGTCAGGATGACGGTAAATTCGTCGCCGCCCAGCCGGGCCACGGTATCGGACTGGCGCACGCAGGCGCAGATGCGACGCGCCGATTCAATCAGCACCTGGTCGCCCACCGTGTGGCCGAGCAGGTCGTTGGCTTCCTTGAAACGGTCGAGGTCGATGAACAGCAACGCCAGCGGCAGGCCGTTGCGCTGCGCCTTGCGGATTTCATGGTCGAGGCGGTCACGAAACAGGCGCCGGTTCGGCAAGCGTGTCAGCAGGTCAAAGTTGGCATGCTCCCACACAATTTCCTCGGAGCGGCGCTTGTCGGTGATGTCGGTAAATGTTCCCGTCATGCGCTGCGGTAAGTTGCTGCGCGGATGGCGGTTGACCACGGTACCGCGCGAGAGCACCCAGCGCCAGCCACCTTCCGGGCTGCGCACTCGAAACTCGATGCTGAACGTGGCGCGCGAACCGGCCAAGCAAATATCAATCTCGGTACGCACCCGGTGCTGGTCGTCCGGATGCACCAGCTGCTCGAGCAAGCTGTAAGGGGCGAACGGCCCCGGTCCGTCGAGTGAGAGGATGGCGCGCGCCCGGTCTGAATAGACGACCTGGTTCACGGCGAGGTCCCAATCCCAGATGCCGTCGCCCGAGCCTTCAATCGCCAGCTTCAAGCGCTCATTGCTCACCAGTAATTCTTGCTGTGCACGCACTGCTTCGTCAATGTCGAGCGCGATGCCCACGTGGCCGGCATAGTTGCCGTCGGCGAAGAACCAAGGTGCCGCGTGCGCTTCCATCCAGTGCCATTGGCCGTCGGCAAAGCGGATTCGGACCCGGCGCTGGACTGCGGCGCGCTGGGCGATCGCACCGTCGAGCACGTGCAGCGTGTCGGCGCGTTCGTCCGGGTGCAGAATGTCGCGCCAGCCGGCGCCCAGCAAGTGCTCGGTAGGAATGCCAAGCAAGACCTGGTGGCGCGGGTTGACATAAATGGCCGCGCCGCGCGTGTCGAGCTGCCAGATCAGCGCAGACGACGCTTCGGCCAGCGCGCGAAATCTGGCCTCGCTCTCGGCCAGCGCGTCTTGCGCCCGCTGGCGCTCGGTCAGGTCGACGGTGACGGCCAGGATCTGGTAGCCGTCCGCCTGCCCGCTTGCCTGGCCGCTTGCCAGGCGCGAGACAATGCTGTTGGCCGCAACCAGCTCGCCGTTGGGACGCACATAATGCTTTTCCACTGATTCGGAAACGCCGCTTGCAAGCATGCGTCCGACCGCCTGCATTGACTTGTTCAGGTCGTCGGGGTGGGTTACGTCGGCGATGCCCAGCGTTATCAGCAGTTCCGCAGGCCGGCCCAGCATGCGGCACAAGGCTTCATTTACGCGCAAGAACTTGCCTTCAAGCGAGATGAGCGACAGTCCCACCTGGGCTTCGGAAAAGATGGCCGACAGCTGGCGTTCACTGTCGCGCAGCAAACTTTCAGCGCGCGCCCGGTCGGTGGTGTCGAAAAAGATGGCCAGGGCACCGGCCGGCCGGGCGTTGTCGTCGTGCAAAGGTGAGAAATTGATCGAGAACCAGCATTGCTTCAAGGTGCCGTCCGGCCGGCGCGAGCGCAGTTCCTGTTCGCTCCAGGTAAAGCCGGCATCTTCGTCGCGCGCTGTGCGCATGCCGCGCTTGAAGGCTTCGCTGGCGGGCCACGGGTCGTCAGGGTGCTCGTCGAACGACAGTTTGTGCGCCATTTTGGTGAGCGGCATGCTGGCGTCGTTATTGATCAGTACGCCGTCCTCGCCCCACGACAGAATGGCCGGAACTGTCATTTGCAGCAGCATGTCGACCGCTCCCATCAAGCTTTGCGGCCAGCATTCGAGGGGGCCGAGGCTGGTGGCGGCCCAGTCGCGTGCACGGATTCGCGATGCCATCTCGCCATGATAGGAGGGCCAGTTTTTCATTGTGCACGCGCATTTGTTGCGCATTTGTGGGTTAAACAGGGTTAGACACGCCAGCTGCGTGATTTACTCATGTCACAGGCGCAAACGCGCCAGTATTTTCAATCGTGACGACCGCAGCTTGTTTCGGCAGGTGCTCAAGGAGCGGCGCGCGAACGCCAATCGTTGCGCCGGGGGCACCCGTCCTTGGTATAGTCGAGCCTCCGACATGTAAAATGGGCCAGTCATGAACGATCCGCTGCACGACGAAGGCGACGATGGCGCGCTGCTGCGCGAACTGGCGCTCGATCAATTGGGCGCCGAGCTTGTCAAGATGGAAGGGCGCGTTTTTGTGCGCTTTTCCGGCTGGGTGGAGGCGGGCGGCCTGCGCGTGCCCTACCACCTGGTGCCCGCGCACGGGGTGCTTGCCAAGCCGAGCAAGTGGCGCAAGCTCGAACGCGACGCCAAGGCGCGCCT
Source organism: Massilia sp. TSP1-1-2 (assembly GCF_049896185.1). Classification (NCBI taxonomy): domain Bacteria; kingdom Pseudomonadati; phylum Pseudomonadota; class Betaproteobacteria; order Burkholderiales; family Oxalobacteraceae; genus Massilia; species Massilia sp. TSP1-1-2. The sequence continues at coordinate 218,533 of NZ_JAFCTU010000002.1, read as the reverse complement.
GCTGTCCGAGCGCATCACGGCCGCTGCGGTGGGCGCGCTCAACGCCAGTGTCGAGCATTTTGTCGATGACATTGCCGCGCGCTGCGAAGACGTCAACCTCGACGCCGCCGTGTTCCTGGGCCAACTGGCCGAACTCGAAACGTCCGAGCCCGCCTCGTACGTGTTCGAGCGCATCGGGCAGCGTCTTGAGCACGCCATCGAGCGCGCCCAGGAAGAGCGGCACGCCGCGCGCACCAAGCAAAGCATCAATTTGGCCGAGTATCCCGATTCCTTCGAGGTGGCGCGCCGCATGCCGCGCAAGTTCATTGCCTTGCTGGGCCCGACCAATTCGGGCAAGACGCACCGCGCGATGGAAGCGCTGGCCAAAGCCGCCAGCGGGGCCTACCTCGCGCCGCTGCGCCTGTTGGCTCTTGAAAACTTTGAGCGCTTGCAGCAAGCCCGCCCGCATGGCGAGGCCTTGAAGGTCAGCCTCGTTACGGGCGAAGAGCGCCGCCTGGCCGAAGGCGGCACCCACGTGGCCAGCACCGTGGAAATGCTCGACACCCGCACCCGGGTCGACGTGGCCGTGATTGATGAAATCCAGATGCTGGCCGACCGCGACCGCGGCTCGGCCTGGACCGCGGCCGTGTGCGGGGCGCCGGCCTCGGTGGTGTATCTGGTCGGCGCACCCGAAGCGCGGCGCGCCATCGAAGCGCTGGCCGCGCGCCTGGAAATCCCGCTCGAAGTGCATCTGCTTAAGCGCATGGGGCCGCTGTCGATGGAACCGAGCGCCGTGCGCAAGCTGCGCAACGTGCAGCGCGGCGACGCCGTGATCGCCTTTTCGCGCCGCGAAGTGCTGATGTGGCGCGACATGATTACCGAGATGGGGCTGTCGGTGGCCACCGTCTACGGCAACCTCGCGCCCGAAGTGCGGCGCGCCCAGGCCGAACGCTTTCGCGACGGCTCGGCCGACGTGGTGGTGGCCACCGATGCGCTGGCGATGGGCTTGAACATGCCGATCGCGCGCATCATCATGACCACCACCGTCAAGTACAACGGCGTCGAGGAAGAAGAAATTTCAGCCTCGCTGGCGCGCCAGATTGCCGGGCGGGCCGGGCGCTACGGCGTGCACGAGGCGGGTCTGGTGGCCGGCTACGACGACGACACCCATGAAGTCATGCGCGCGCTGCTCAAGGAGAAAATCGCACCGCTCAGCGCCACCGGGTTTTCGGTCGCGCCCTCGCTCGAACACTTGCACCGCATCGCCGCAGTCACCGGCGAGACGTCGCTGGCCAAGCTGCTCAAACGCTTCATGCACAACATCGACGTGCCGGACGGTTTTTTCTTTCCGCGCATCACCGACGAGCAGGCCGAGCGCGCGCTGTGGCTCGATACGCTGCCCTTGTCCGTGGCCGAAAAATTCATGCTCTCGCTGGTGCCGGTGTCGACCAAGGTGCCGTCGCTGCAGCGCGCCTGGGAGCAGTGGGCCCAGGCGCTGGCCAAGAAACGCGTGTCGAAACTGCACACCGATCAGGGGGACTTGCAGGGCCGCAATTTGCAGGAAGTGGAGGACAGCTGCCGCCTGTATTCGGCCTACGCCTGGTTGTCCTACCGCGCGCCCGAGTACTTTCCCAGCGTAGAAGTGGCGCAGTCGCTGGCGCGCGCCGCCTCGGAACGGGTCGATTCGATCCTGCATGCGCAAAATGCGGCCGCGCGCAAGAAACACGATAAAAAGTTTCGATAAGCTGGAACAAGGCTTGTCCTTCCAGCGATGGGAAGCTTTAAAGTAGCCACAAATCCATACTGCAAAGGACTGACATGAACCTGATTCGAACCGCCGCTGCCATCGTCTTGGTCGCTTGCAGCACGGCCGCCCTGGCCGCGCCTGCCGTCGCTGACGGCGAAATCCGCAAGGTCGACAAGGACGCGGCCAAACTGACGATTCGCCACGGCGAGCTGAAAGACCTGGGCATGCCGCCCATGACCATGGTGTTCCGGGTGCAGGACAAGGCCATGCTGGGCCAGGTGGAAGCCGGCGACAAGGTGCGCTTTACTGCCGCCAAAGTCGACGGCGTGCTGACCGTCACCACGCTCGAAAGCGCCAAATGACATCGCGCCCGGGCGCTGCGGCCATGCTCGTGCTGGTGATAGCCGCGCTGCACGGCCCGGCTGCCCAGGCGCACGCGACGCTCAAGCGATCCGCGCCGGCCGACGGGGCGGTGCTGGCGCGCGCACCCACGGAAGTGTCGATCACATTTAACGAAGCGCTGGAAAAGCTTTTTAGCGGCGCGGTCTTGCGCGACAGGGCAGGCAGCCTGGTCGGCAACGCCAAGGCGGCGCTTGACCCCGCCAATCCTGCCGTGCTGCGCCTGGCCGTGCCGCCGCTCAAGCCGGGTCGCTATGTCGTCAAGTGGACTGCGGTGGGACATGATGGGCACCGCCAGCACGGTGCCATCCGGTTTAGCGTTCGCTAAGGCATCGTCATGGACGCCGTCGGCCTGCTGCACGCCGGCTCGGTCATGCTCATCAACGCGGTACTGGCGTGGCTGTGCGGCGCGCTGCTGGCCAGGCGCTGGCTGCGCGAAGGGCCGCAAAGTGGCCAAGCCACCATTGCGCGCGGCGAACGCTATGCCTTGCTGGGCGCGTGTGTGGGCGGGGCCGGGGTGATGTGGTCGGCCTTTGCCGACATGGCCGGCGTGGCGCTGGGCGAGGTCGGCACGGTCGCGGCCGACATTCTGGCCGCCACCCATGCAGGACACGCTTACCTGCTTACCTGCTTACCTGCTTGCCGTGGCCACGCTGGTTTTGGCGGCGCTGGGGTGCGTACTGCGCCGGTCGACACTTTGGGCGGGCATCTTGCTTTGCATCTTCGCGCTCAGCCGCGCCCAGGTCAGCCATGCCGCCGGCAGTGGCCTGTTCGGCGCCGCCATGTTGATCGACGCCTTGCACTTGCTGCTCGGTGCCGTCTGGGCCGGCAGCGTTTTCGTGGCCGCGTGGGTCGTCATGCCCGCATGCGGGAAGGCACCCCCGCTGCACTACATGCAGCGTCTGTCGCGCGCCGCAGCCCTGGCCGTTGCCGGCATTGTTGCCAGCGGTTTGTTCGGAGCATGGCAGCGGCTGGACGCGCCGCAGCGCTTGCTCGATCACCCTTATGGCGCGGTGCTGTCGATAAAACTTGCCCTGTTTGCTGGCACGGCTCTGCTTGGCGCCTGCAATCGCTTCATTGGCTTTCCGCGCGCGAGCAGCGACGGCGGCGCGATGGCGCTGCGCGTGTTGCGGGTGGAATCGGGCTTGCTGCTCGGGGCTTTGGCCGCAGCCTCGTTGCTCACCCTGCAGCCAGCGCCTCACTAATAGCTCGTCCACCAAGCAAAGCACCGTAACTGAGCCACAATGCATCATCCCACGCGCGCGTGGGATGATTGCAAAGCAAGGAAAGGCGAGTTGCTTACATGGTAATTTCAGCCTTGCGTGCAGAAATTTGCTGACCCAGCATGGCCAGGTCCAGGCCGGCTTCTCGCGCTTGCGTGAACATTTCCTCTTCCTCTTCCTTGACGTGGTGCTCGATCATTTCGGAGAGGACTTTGACCTTGGCGTCGAACAATTCTTCGCTCGCTTCCATTTCCAGGATCTGGGCAATCAGGTCTTTTGCTGAGGCGTGCTCGACAACGGCCTCATCGACCATATCTTCCTTGTCCTTGCCGGCGGCGCGCACGGCCGGATAGAAAATTTCTTCTTCTGCCGTCGCGTGCTTGGTCAGTTCCGTGCAAATCTTGATAGCCAATTTTTTCTTGCTGGCCATGGCGCGGTCGCCCAGCGCTTCGTACTGTTCGAACATCGCCTTGACGTTCTCGTGGTCTTGCGTCAGCAGTTCGATGGCATCGATGCCTTCTTCCGACGTTGGCATGTTTTTCTGGGTGTTGCTGGTGGCCGTAGATGAGGTTCGCATAATGGCTCCTGTTGTAATGGCTGAAAACGTGCAAACGAATGTATCGGATGACATGTTTTGTGGCAGAACTTCATGGTAGGCGAACTTAAAATGACAATCAGTAGGCGCACTTGCAGTGCGCGCGTAGGACTTTATCCAGTGCCCTGGCCGCTACACTTTAGAAAAATGCTGTACGTCAATAGCACGAGGCTCAGATATACTTGCTCGTTGGGATTAATTAAACATGACAGGGCAACGACAGTGGACCAACAACGCAAGCCAGTAGAACGTGCACGCGAGGCAGCCGCCCGCGTTTTTGGCGCCGCCGGCATCATGTTCAAGCATCGTTTTGCTCGCCTGCACGCTTTCCTGATGGCCCGTCCGCCGTTCCAGCGCGCCGCCCTGATCGCGGGCGGCGGCGCGGCGCTCCTGTTTGCGCTGGTATTGCTCTACGTGCTGTGCCTTATTCCCCTCACGCCGGGCATCAAAGACCTCAAGCAGGCGCGCGCGGCCAAGGCCTCGACCCTGGTGTCGGCCGACGGCAAGCAATTGGCCAGTTTCGACCAGGGCTTGCATGAGCGCGTCAAGCTCGACCAGATTTCGCCGCATGTGCTCACCGCCCTGGTGGCCACCGAGGATCACCGCTTTTACGACCACATGGGGATTGACTTCAAGCGCACCCTGGCCGCCGTGGTCTACAGCCTGAAGGGCGACGCGCAGGGCGGTTCGACCATTACCCAGCAGTTGGCGCGCAATATGTTTCCTGAAGAAATAGGACGCTCGCGCAACATCAACCGCAAGCTCAAGGAAATGATTACCGCGCTCAAGATCGAAGCGACCTACAGCAAGACCGAGATCCTGGAAGCGTACTTGAATACCGTGCCTTTCCTGTACAACACCTTCGGCATTGAAACGGCGGCCCAGACATATTTCGACAAGCCGGCCGCCAAGCTCGACATCCTGGAAAGCGCGACCCTGGTCGGCATGCTCAAGGGGACCAGTTACTACAATCCCGTCACCAACCCGGAGCGCTCGGTGGAGCGCCGCAACGTGGTGCTGGGGCAAATGCTCAAGCACGGCATCATCGACGCCAAGAGTTTCGAGCGCCTCATCAAGCGGCCCTTGCGCCTGCATTTCGCGCGCCTGCCCGAGCGCGCCGGCACCGACACCCACTTTACCGCCTACGTGCGCAAGTGGCTGATCCAGTGGGCCGACGAGCACGACTACAACCTGCAGCTCGACGGGCTGGTGGTCTACACCACGCTTGACCATGAACTGCAAACGGCCGCGCTGAGCGCCGTCGAGCGCCAGGGCACGGCGCTGCAGATGGTGGCCGACGTCGAGTGGAGCAGTCCCGACGGCGGCTCGTCGGCCTCGGCCGGCTCGTACGCCGCGCGTCACGGCGGCACCACCCCGTTCGAGTATTTCTGGCGCTCCAAGGGTAACCTCATCAGTGCCTTCGTCCGCGAAACGCCAGAATACAAGGCAGCGGTCGACGGCGGCGAAGACAAGCTGGTCGCGCTCAAGCGCCTGAAAGCGGACCGCGCCTTCATGGCGCAGCTGCGGCGCACCAAGACGCGTCTGGAAGCCGGTTTTGTCGCACTAGACCCAAGCAGCGGCGAAGTGCGCGCCTGGGTCGGCAGCCGCGACTTTCAAAAGGATCAGTTCGACCACGTGGCCCAGGCCCAGCGCCAGCCCGGTTCCACCTTCAAGCCTGTCGTCTATGGCGCGGCGCTGGAAAAGGGCATCTCGTCGGAAAAACTGTACCGCGATGAAGTTATGAATATCAAGGCCGGCGACGGCACTATCTGGCGCCCGACCGACATGAGCGGCTCGAACGGCGGCATGATGAGCCTGCGCGAAGGCTTGATCATGTCGAAAAACACGATCACCGCCCAGGTCATGCAGGACGTGGGCCTGCCGAGCATCATCAAGCTGGCCCAAGATCTCGGCATCAAGGACAGCAAGCTGGCCTCGGTGCCCTCGCTGGCGCTGGGAACGAGCCCGGTCACGCTGCTGGAAATGGTCAGCGCCTACAGCACCATCGCCGCGGTGGGCGAATACCGCAAGCCCATCTTCATCAAGCGCATCGTCGACCGCACCGGCAAGGTGGTGGCCGAATTCGGCAGCCAGGCGCCGCAGCGCGCCATGACCAACGATTCGGCAGTCATGCTCATCGACATGATGCGCGGCGTGATCAACCGCGGCACCGGCACGGCGGTGCGCTACCGTTTCGGCATTACGGGCGACGTGGCGGGCAAGACCGGCACCACGCAAAACAATGCCGATGGCTGGTTCATCATGATGCATCCGCAACTGGTGGCCGGCGCATGGGTGGGCTTTAACGACAACCGCGTGACGATGCGCAGCAGCTACTGGGGGCAGGGCGGACACAACGCGATTCTGGTCGTGGGCGACTTTTTCAAGACGGCGCTTGACAGCGGCAAGCTCAATGCCAGCGCAGCCTTCCCGGGCGCCATCCGACCCGAGCCGCGCCAGGACGCGGAGCCGGAGGGCATTAATGAAGAAGGTGGCGAGATGCAGCAAGATGGCGTGGCGCCGCCGGCGCCGATGATCGAAGAAGAAGAACAATTCGTGCCCGAGGGGCAGGAGCTGCCGCCGCCGTCCGAGGAAGGGCAGCAGTTGCCGCCGCCAAGACCGCAACCGCAGCCGCAGCCGGGTGAGCGCGCCGATTCGTTCTAGTTTGCGCTTGCAGCCTGCGCCACGCGTGGCGGGCAGGCCTGCACCGCTTTCGAACCTGCACGCACGAGCGCGTGTGGGCGGCATGGCGGCCAAAAACATCCATAGCGCATGAAATTAGGGCTGAGCAACTGTGGATTGCTGTAGTATGTATTTCAAGAAGGCATGCTCGTGCGGGCGGGCTGCGCCGGGGCCCGCCTTGTCGCTCTGGCCTTGGCGGCGCGCCATGGCGTCGCTACAATCGATGGTATTGGTGATGAGTAACAGTGAACCCATGAGCAAGCCTCTTTTGTTCGGCCGCGCCCGGCTGAACGCGCTGGTGACCGCGCTGGTATTTGGATTTGCCGTTGCCCCGGCGGCGGCCGCGACGCTGACGATGGCCTGCGATTCCATCGGCCACGGCAACACGGTGTGCAAGGAGGGTGTCAAGGCGTGGGAGCGCAAAAGTGGCCATACGGTCAAGATTTTGTCGCTGCCGGCCTCGTCGTCGGAACGCCTGGTCATGTATCGCCAGTTGCTGGCCTCGCAATCTCCGCTGCTCGATGTCTTGACCATCGATATCGTCTGGCCGGGGATCCTGGCCGAATCGCTGCTCGACCTGAGCGCGCCGGCGGCCGCCAGCATCAAGGAACACTTTCCCGCCATCGTCAAGAACAATACAGTGGGGGGCCGGCTGATCGCGATGCCCTGGTTCATCGATGCCGGGCTACTTTATTACCGCAAGGACTTGCTGGAAAAGTATCAACAGCGCGTCCCGGGCACCTGGGCCGAGCTGGCCGCCACGGCGCGCTTGATCCAGGATGCCGAGCGCAGCGCCGGCCGGCCCCGGATGTGGGGCTATGTCTGGCAAGGCAAGCCGTACGAAGGGCTTACCTGCGATGCGCTGGAGTGGATTGTCAGTTATGGCGGCGGTTCCATCGTCGAGCCGTCGGGCGCGGTGACGGTCGACAACCCGGCCACCATTGCCGCCTTGCGCATGGCAAAACAGTGGATCGGCGCTATTTCGCCACCGTCCGTCGTCAGCGCGCGCGAGGAAGAATCGCGCGCCATGTTCCAGGACGGTAATGCCGTTTTCTTGCGCAACTGGCCCTATGTCTGGGCCGTGGTCAACGCGCCCGACAGCGCGGTGCGCAACAAGGTGGGTATCGCGGTGTTGCCGCGCGGCCCGCACGGCGCGGTCGGCACCACGCTGGGGGGCCATCAACTGGCCGTGTCGAAGTTTTCCCGCAATAGTGCGCTGGCAATCGACCTGGTGATGTTCATGACCGGCCGGGACGAACAAAAGCGGCGCGCCATCTTGCTCGGGCGCAGCCCGACGATCGGCAGTCTGTACCAGGATCCCCAATTACTGGCCATCAATCCCTATCAAGAGATTCTACGTGCCGCCGCGGCAAGCGCGACCCCGCGGCCTTCCACCGTGACCGGCCGCAAATACGAGCAAGTCAGTGCCGAGGTCTGGAAGACGGTGTCCGGGGTGTTGGCCGAAGGCAAGGATCCGGCGACCGGCGTCAAGGCGCTGGCGAGCACACTGAACGCGATGCATAGCGGAGCGGCATGGTAAACGTGGTCAACACGCGTGCGGCAAACACGCGGGCGGGCAGCGCGGTGCTGACACGGCCGGGCGGCGTGGCCGCCATGAGCACCGGGGTGCTGGTGAGCGCCTTCGCGCTGACGATGGCCCTGGCGTGGCACTGGCATCTGGTGCGCCTGATCCAGTGGCACCCCGCTCATGCGCCGATCCAGTTCAACGCCGCACTGGGTTTATTGACGAGTGGTCTGGGCTTGATGGCGCTGACCGCGCGCGCGCGCCGCGGCGCCATGCTGTGCGGGGTGCTCGGCATGCTGCTCGGCTTGCTGACGCTGGCGCAGTACGCCTTTGGCGCCTCCCTGGGCATCGATACGCTTTTTCTGGAACCCTATCTGACGGTGCAAACCTCCACGCCCGGACGGATGGCGCCCAACGCGGCCGTCTGCCTGGCGCTGTCCGGCTTGTCGCTGGTTTGCCTTGCCCGGCGCAACACGCTCGCCACGGCCTTCGGCGCACTGGCGGCCATGCTGTGCGGCGCGGTGGCCGTACTGGCCGTGGCCGGCTACGCGGCGAACGTGACGATGGCCTACGGCTGGTTTGGTTTCACGCAGATGGCGCTACCCACCGCGCTGGCGTTCGTGCCCCTGGCCTGTGCCTTATTGCTGCACGGCGCTGCGCGCTGGCGCACGCACCCAAGGCTGCGGCTGGCCTGGCGGCCGATGTTGGTGGCCGGCGCGATGAGCGCCATGACGTGCGCCATGTGGTTCAGTTTGCTCGACGCGGAACGCGCCCAGTTGCAGCGCACGGGGCGGGAGGAAATGGCCAGTTTTGTCGCGCGCGTGACTACGCCGGTCGAGTCGCGCATCGCCGCGCTGGGCCAGATGCAGCGCCGCTGGGAGTTTCGCGGCGCCACCCCGCGCGCCGAATGGGAGGCTGATGCGGCCGCGCTGCAGGAGGCGCCAGGATACTTCCGCGCCATCGAATGGGTCGACCCGGACCGGATTGTGCGCTGGGTGGTGCCGCAGCAGGGCAACGAGGGTGCGCGCGACGTGGATATGGGCGACCAGCTCAGTGGCCTGGCGGCGCTGGAGGTGGCGCGCTTCAAGCGCTCCCTGAACGTGACAAGCGTGTCTGTCTTGCCGCAGGGCGGCGACGGCTTCATGGCGATCCAGCCATTGTTCACCGGCGCGCGCCTGGACGGCTTCATGGTCGGCGTATTCCAGGTGCAGTCGATGCTCGAACGCGCGGTCAGCCAGGGCGAGTTCGCCAAGGGCTACGCGGTTCAGGTGTTCGACGGCGAGCGCAAGCTGTTCGGCCAGCAAGATGACCTGTTGCCCGATGCGGCTGTGGTCCACGAAAGCGCGCTGCAGTTTCAGGACGTGCTCTGGCAGGTGCGCATGTGGCCCACGCCCGCCTTCGTGGCGCGCCAGTCGTCCTCGCTGCCCTGGACCGTGCTGGGCACCGGGCTGTTCGTCGCCTTGCTGCTGGCCGTGATCGTGCTGCTGATCCAGGTGGCCGACGAGCGCGCCTTGAAACTGCGCGTCGAGATCGGCGAGCGGGTCAGGGCCGAACAGGAAAACGTGCTGCTGATTTCGGAGCTGGAAGTCGTTTTTGCCAACGTCATCGTCGGCATTGCGCTGATCAAGGACCGGCACACCGTGCGTTGCAATGTGCAGTACGCCCAAATTCTCGGCTATCGGATGGACGAGGTGCTTGGAAAAGCGGTCCTGCCGAGCCACCCGAGCGAAGTGGCGGCGCGCGCGATGGGCACGGCCGTGGCCAGTGCGCTGGCAGCGGGCCATTCATTTACGGCCGACCTGGAACTGACGCGCCAGGATGGCAGCCTGTTCTGGGCCGCTTGCTTCGGCAAGGCGCTCGACCCGAACAACATCGATAAGGGCACGGTCTGGGTGCTGGAAGATATTTCAGCTCGCAAGTCGGCCGAAGAGCAGCTGATCTATCAAACGCAGCACGACGCGCTGACCGGGCTGGCCAACCGTGTCATGCTGAGCGACCGGCTCAACATGGCCGTTAACCACGCCGCCCGCCACAAGCACCAGATGGCCGTGTGCTACATCGACCTGGACCGTTTCAAGTACGTCAACGACACCTTTGGCCACGCGATCGGCGACCAGTTGCTGCTCGCCGTCGCCCAGCGCCTGCTGGGATCGGTGCGCGACACCGATACCGTGGCCCGGCTGGGGGGCGACGAATTTGCCGTGGTGCTGTCCGAAGGCGTCGATCCAGAGCTCGTGGCCACGGTGCTGCAGCGCGTTCTGGACAATCTCTGTGCGACGCTGGAACTGGGCGGCCATCCGATCACCGTCAGCGGCAGTATCGGCGTGGCCATCTATCCGCAGCATGGCCTCGATTCGCAGACCTTGCTCAAGCACGCCGACGAGGCGATGTACCACGCTAAAAAGGCCGGCAGGAACAACTGGCGCGCCTTTGAGCCGGCCGAAGCGGACAGCGTGACGCCGCAAGCGTTGCCCGGCTGAGGGGGAGCGCGGCAGCGCACAAGCGTTACCTGAGCAAAAAGTTATGTCCCGAGCGCGCCGGCGGCGCCTGCGTTTCATCCTTTAACGCCACGCCCGACAGGCCACGCCCGCGCGCCTGGTCGAGCAGGTAATGGAGCTTGAAGGCTGCCTCCCGGTAGCTCACGCCCGCGGCGCGGACATTCGAGATGCAGTTACGGTGCGCATCGGTCAACCCCGGTCCGGGCTGCCACGTCATGTACAAGCCCATGCTGTCGGGCGAACTCAAACCCGGCCGCTCGCCGATCAGCACCACCACGCAGCGCGCGTTGAGGATCGCGCCAACCTGGTCGCCAATGGCCACGCGCGCCTGCTGCACGATCACGATCGGCGCCGTCCCCCAGCCGTCCGGCGCCAGGCGCTCTTGCAGCGCATCGATGAAAGGCGCCGCGTGCTGCGCCACCGCCGGCGCCGACAGGCCGTCGGCCACCACCAGCGCCAGTTCGCACGCCGCCGGCGCGGCGGCGGCCAGCGCCGCGCACGATGGCGCGTCGAGCTGGCGCCCCAGGTCGGGTCTTTGCAGGTAGGTCGCCCGGTCGGCGCAGGCGCTGTGGGCCGCCAGCACCACGCGGCCAGGGCGTGCCAGCGCGGCGTGCAGCGCGGGCACATCGAGCGCCATGTGCACCGCGTCGCGCGCGCGCGCGTGCGCCAGCTGGAACGCGAGCTGCGCGCCGGTCGGCATGCTCACGCCTGCGCGGCCGAGCGCAATGCGCGCCTGCGTCAGCGCGCGCAGCTCGCGCCAGGGATTGGGCGTGACGGGCGTGCTCATAGCCGCAGCAGCGCTTGCGCGAACGGCGCGGCAACGGTGTCGCCAAGCTGCGCGGGACCGGCGCCGGTAAAGATGCCCGCCTGGTGCAGCCAGGCTTCGAACTCGGGCGCGGCGCGCAGGCCCAGCACCTGGCGCGCGTACAAGGCATCGTGAAACGAGGTGCTCTGGTAATTGAGCATGATGTCGTCCGACCCGGGCACGCCCATCACGAAATTGCAGCCGGCGGCCCCCAGCATGGTCAGCAGCACGTCCATGTCGTCCTGGTCAGCTTCGGCGTGATTGGTGTAGCACACGTCGCAGCCCATCGGCAGGCCAAGCAGCTTGGCGCAAAAGTGGTCTTCCAAGCCGGCGCGGATGATCTGCTTGCCGTCGTACAGATACTCCGGCCCGATGAAGCCGACCACCGAATTGACCAGCAGCGGCGCGAAGCGGCGCGCCACCCCATAGGCGCGCGCTTCGCAGGTTTGCTGGTCTACGCCGTGATGGGCGTTGGCCGACAGCGCGCTGCCCTGGCCGGTCTCGAAGTACATGACATTGTCGCCCACCGTACCGCGCCCGAGCGAGAGCGCGGCGCTGTGCGCCTGCGCCAATAGCGCCAGGTCGATGCCGAAAGCGGCGTTGGCCGCCTGGGTGCCGGCGATCGACTGGAACACCAGGTCGACCGGCGCGCCGCGCTCGATCGCGGCGAGCGTGTTGGTCACGTGGGTCAGCACGCACGACTGGGTGGGAATGGCGTATTGGTCGATGATGGCGTCGAGCATGGTGACCAGCGCAATCACCTGGTCGACATTGTCGGTGGCCGGGTTGATGCCGATAACGGCGTCGCCGCTGCCGTACAGCAGACCATCGACGATGCTGGCGGCAATGCCGCTGGCGTCATCAAGCGGGTGGTTCGGCTGCAAGCGCGTGGCCATGCGGCCTTCCAGGCCGAGCGTACTGCGAAAGCGGCTCACCACGCGGCACTTTTTTGCCACCAGTACCAAGTCCTGGATGCGCATGATCTTGGACACGGCGGCCGCCATCTCCGGCGTGATGCCGGCCGCTGCGCGCGCCAATGCGGCGCTGTCGGCTTGGTCGCCCAGCAGCCAGTTGCGCAAGTCGCCCACGGTGAGGTGGCTGATGAAAGCAAAAGCGGCCGTGTCGTGGCTGTCGATGATCAGGCGCGTGACTTCATCGTCGGCATAGGGAATGACGTGGTGCTGCAAAAAGACGTGCAAGGGAAGTTCGGCCAGCGCCATCTGGGCGGCCACGCGCTCTTGGGCCGACTGCGCGGCCAGGCCGGCGAGTTGGTCGCCCGAGCGCAGCGGCGACGCCTTCGCCAGCAGATCTTTCAGGTCGCGAAACAGGTAGGTTCTGGGACCGACCATGTGCGAAAACTGGTGTGTGGTCATCATCAAATCCGTTTTGCCCGGTAGAGGCAGGATAGCATGGCGGCTCCGGGAATAGCCAAAGATGCCCGCTTGTTCGGGGGAAAAAAAGGGGCCGCCAATTCATTTTCCCTCCACAACGGCGCCGTGAGCGTTCAGCAATGGCGGCAATACGGCCCTGTCCTGCAGTAGAATCCGGGTCGGGCAAGCCGGTGTTCGTGTTGATGACTGTGTTTTTAGATATATTCGGCATCGATCATTTGCAGCCTTCTTGCCCCATTTTTCGAAACCTTCGGGCTGGTACATCGACGCCGGCGTTGCGCTTGCATTTCCTCACCCCATTTGGATTTGACGATCGATGAGAAGCCTTGAGCTTATGTTATTGGCGGCCGATTTTCTCGCTTTCTGCTTCTTGGCGTTGGCGCGGATGCGGACGTGGTTTTTGATTCGCCATGCGTCCGTCCTTGCGTTGGTAATTGCAGTGGCGCAAGTGCTAGCAGAGGGTCCGCGCTGGCAAATGGCCCCTGCTTATTTGCTGACGATTGTGTTTGTTTTGCTTCGCTTGCTCCTCCACTTCAGTGGCGCCGGCGCGGCCGTGGCTGGGACACGACCTTTTTCTGCGCTTGGGGAAACCGCCCTCTGGACCGGTTTGCTCGCGCTCGCAATCGCTGTTCTACTGCCCGTGCTGGTCCCCGTGTTCGGCTTTGCCCCGTCATCGGGGCCCTACGGGATCGGCACCTTGACTTACCACTGGCTGGACGCCTCCCGTTCCGAAGTCTTCGGCGCCGATTCGCACGTTCGACGCCAATTGATGGTGCAGATCTGGTACCCGGCGAAAGCGAGTCCTGCCATCGCGCGTTCGGGCTATATGAACGATGCCGACGCTGTTACAACGGCTTTCGCGCGGGTCCACGACAAGCCCGCGTTTCTCTTTGGTCACGTAAAGTATGTTGGTTCCAACGCCATGCCGGCGGTCCCGCTAGCTGTCGATCAGCACGCCTACCCGGTCTTGCTGTTTTTAGAGGGGGCGACAGGCTATCGCCAGATGAACACTTTCCAAGTTGAACATCTCGTTTCACACGGCTATATCGTTGTCGCCATAGACCAGCCGGGTGTCGCCGCAACTGTCGTCTTCCCCGACGGTCATCAAGTCGCCGGTCTGACTCCGGCGCAATTTCGTGCCACGGTGGGACCGAGCTACTTGCCGAGCCGGACTAATTCGGCGCAAACCAGCGTGCTGCTTCCGGACGGCAGGACCTTGCATGACCGCAGCATTATTCCTTACCTGACGCAAGATGTGGCCTTTGCACTGGATCAGCTTGCAGTACTGAACCATTTCGATTCAAACGGTGTCCTTACGGGCAAGCTTGATCTGCATCGTATCGGCATCTTCGGCGTTTCGCTGGGCGGCATCGTCGCCGCTGACGCGTGTCGCATTGATGCGCGCCTGCGTGCCTGCCTGATCATGGATGCGGCCATGCCAACCGAGGTTGTCAAGACGGGACTTGCGCAACCGACTATGTGGATAACACGCGATGCCGCCAGCATGCGGCTCGAACGGCGGCAAACTGGCGGTTGGCCGGAAGCAGAGATCGCTGCCCATCAGACCAGCATGCGTGCGGCCTACGACAGCCTGACGGGTGCAGGCTACTTCGTACGTGTACCAGGGATGTTCCAAAGTAACTTTGCCGATATGGCAATCTGGACGCCGCTGTCTCCCTCACTGGGGCTTAGCGGGCCTATCGGTGCGCGCCGCGGGCACGAGATCATCAATGCCTACTCGTTGGCGTTTTTCGACCGGCATTTGCTGAGCCGCCCGGCAAGCCTGCTCGCTGAGCCGGCGCAACGCTACCCCGATGTGCTGGTCGAGTCGCGCCTGCCATGACGAATTGCTGCTGGTGTTCTGGGTGCCCCGTTGAACGGGCGCACAGCGATACATGACGCGCCACTGGCAAAAAGAACTTTGCCCAGTGCGACGCTGTTTCGACGCCCAGGTCCGGTTCGGGATGCGGCGGGAATGGCACGTGCCACGGAAGGCGACAGGCTGCTAGGCCTGGCGCAAGTGCATGCTCAAGTCAACCGGGAACATGCCAAACTCCATCCTTTCATCGGCCTCCTTGCCATCCGGCGTATCGATTCTTTCGATGTGAAACCGGCCCAGGATCATGGCGATTGCCACCTTGATCTCCAGCAGCGCAAGATAGCGGCCCGGACACATGCGCGGCCCCGCGCCGAAGGGCAGGGTGATGCGCTTGTCGGCGCCAGCCACATCCGGGCGGCTAAGCCAGCGCCGCGGGTCAAATTGCATGGCGTTGGGAAAGTGGCGATCAGCGACGCTTTCATGGCGCAGCACGCACCACACCAGCGTGCCCGCCGGCACATCGACGCCGGCGATGGTACTCGGACGCAAGGCTTCAAGGGGAATGAACGGGGACACCGGTTTCAAGCGCATCGATTCCTGAATGCAAGCGTCAAGGTAGTCGAGGCTATCAATCTGGGTGACGGTCAGCGCGCCGGTATCGGGCGCGAGGCGCCTTACTTCCTCCTGCGCCTGGCGCAGTGCGTCCGGGTTGCGCGCGAGCTGGTACAGCAGCCAGGCGATGCTGTTGGCGGTCGTATCCTCACCCGCCAGCAGCATGGTCGATACATTGCCGGCGACAATGTCGTCATCCACGCCGCTGTCGCTGCGGTCGGCCGCCGCCAGCATGGCTTCGAGCAGATTGCCCGGCTGCTCGCGCCGGGCCGGTTCTGCCTGCAGGCGCGCCCGCGCGACGATGATCAATTGATTGACCGCTGAGCCGATGGCGGCAACGCTGCGTTCGAGCCTGCGGTCTTGCGGCAGCTTGAACCAGCGCCAGTACGGTATCAGGGCCACGCTGCGGCGCGCCAGCGCCGGCAGCAGCAGGTCGAGGTCGCGCTGGATCACGTCGTCGCCGCCCTCGATGGTGTTGACGTCGGTGCCAAACGCCAGTCCCGCGATGATGTCAACCGTATAGCGCTTGAGGTCGGGCCCGAGCGCGATCGGCGTGCCGTCGCGCGCCGCCGTTTCCCAGCGCCGCTGCAGGCGCAGCGCCACCTTCACGAGCGAAGGAAAATACGCCTTGACGGCCTGCGGCGCAAAAGCGGCCATCACCATGCGGCGCTGGCTGCGCCACGCTTCGCCTTCGGACGTCACCAGGCCGTGCCGCCCGCCCATTTCTTCCGACACCAGCGCGGTGACGGCGGGCCGCCGGAATCCATCCGGACGGTCGCGCAAAATCGCGCTCACCGCCGCGCCGTCGGCCACGACCAACACATTGCTGCGGCCAAAGCGCACCCGGAAAATGGGGCCGAACTGGCCGCTCCAGCGTTCCATTGTCTGGTGCACGCGCAGCCGGTCGATCTGCAGCATATTGCCCACCAGCGGCAGCGCGCGCGGCCCGGGCAGCTCGTCGATGCGGCGCCCGACGGCGCCCGGCTCGCCGCTTTGCAAGGAGGCTGTCATGAGGGGTCGCTCCGCTTGGCGGCGCGCGCTGCGTCCAGCGCTTCAAGCGCTTCGCGCGCGACCCGCTTGTCCAGGCGCTTGCCGGCATCCTTGGCGTAGGTGCGGCAGCCGGCGGGGTCGATAAAGGCGTTGCGCGCGGCGCTGCGCTTGCCGGCTTTTTCAAGCGTCCCGGTAAAGTCCGGGTGCACCGACACCACCACATCGCACGGCAAGGCGGCAACCTTGGCGATACTGGCCCGGAACGCGCGCGTCAAGTCGGCCCGCGCGCTGTCGCCGGTAAAGTGAAAGCCCTCGCTCGAGACGGGATTGAGGCTGTCGACATACACCACGTCCAGGCAGCGCTTGCCTTCGCAGGATTTCCAGCTCCAGGTGGTCCCGCCCGGGGTATGCCCGGGCGTCAGGTGGGCCGTGATGGCAAGCAGGCCGGTGCTGACGGTTTCGCCGTCGGCCACTGTGCGCACGGCGGCCGGCACGGGAATGGGCGAAGATCCGCCGGGCGAATACTGCGGGTCGTCCCGCCCTGGCGTACCTGCTTTGAGCACTTGTGCGCCCGAGGCGCTGGCAAGCACTTGGGCGCCGCTGGCGCGCTGCAAGGCGGCAATGCCGCCCGCATGGTCGGCATGCGCGTGCGAGTTGGCGATCAGCTTGACGTCTTCGATTCGAAAGCCCAGGCTCACGATATTGCGCGCGATTTGCGCCGCCGATTGCGGCAAGGCGCCGTCGAGCAGGATGTGGCCGTTGGCACTGGTGATGAGCAACGCCGACAATTCGCGCGTGCCCACGTACCAGGTATTGCCATAGATGTTAAACGGCGCCTGCGGCTGGTTCCAGGCCGCGCACTTGGGGCACGTGGTTGCTTCCTGGGCGAGCGCCGGTCCGAAGGCGGCCAGCAGCAAGGTGCAGGCCAGCGCGCGCGCCCTTGTCGCTGTGTTCCGGT
Organism: Massilia sp. TSP1-1-2; assembly: GCF_049896185.1. NCBI lineage: Bacteria > Pseudomonadati > Pseudomonadota > Betaproteobacteria > Burkholderiales > Oxalobacteraceae > Massilia > Massilia sp. TSP1-1-2. The sequence continues at coordinate 201,310 of NZ_JAFCTU010000002.1, read as the reverse complement.
ATGCAAAATTCAAGGTCGCCGCTCCCCATGTTTGTAAAAACATGATTATATGACAAGCTTGAGCAGCCGGCGCCAAGTGTTGAGGCACGGCCTTTCTGGCGCCGGCGCGCAGGTCAAAAGCTGTAGCCGATGTTGAGCGAAACCGACTCACGCTTGGGGCCGCCATAGCTATGCTGGGGCTGGCGTCCAAAGCGCTCCAATTCCAGCGTCACCGTCACTTTCTGCGTCATGGCATATTTGATGCCGATGCCGGCGTACAGGCCGGTCGTCGATTCGTGGCCGCCCCGTGGTCCGTCAAAATGCAGGCGGGAGTGGGCCAGCCCGAGTTTGGTCACCAGTGACCATCGATCGCTGATGGCCATGGTAGCTTTGCCCGCGATGTACACCAGGTTGCCCTTGGCCGTACCGAGCGGCCTGAAAGACGCGTCCTGGGCATTGTAGTCGGGCGTGCCGGGCAAGCCTGCTTCCACCCCCCAGGTGTTGGTAAAGTCATAGCCGCCGAACAGCTTGAGTGCGCCTTCGTTGCCCTTCGAAACGCCACCGTCGTAGGCGTGAATGCCCAGCCCCACGTACGGACCTGCGGCGTAAGCGGGCGCGCTCAGCGCCGCGCCAATGAGGCAGGCGAACAGGTATTTTTTCATCGTTGTGATCCTTGATTCATTGGTTCGCAATTCACAATAAATTGCGAGGCCGCAAAGGTAACATTGGACGAATTGTAATAATTGCCTATTCGCAAGGTTCTGTTCTGCGGTACTTTTCCGCCCGAATCGCAGTACCTTTTAGCCGGCTGGATCGAGCAGATCCTGACGTGGCAAGGCCCAGGCGGGCACGTTGGCCGGGCATGGCACATGCGCGAACGCGGCCGGATCGAAAGTCGAAAAATTTGCCCCGGCGCCCCGCGCGAAGCGCGCGTCGCTGGCAACGGCGCCGGCCAGCAGCGGCGCGCGCGCAAAGCGCATCCAGGCGTGAAAGTGGCAGTTCGCGGCCAGGCCGCGCAGTGAGGCCAAGCTGGCGTCCGTCGGCGTAGCCAGGCCGATTTCCGCATCCAGCGTTGCGAGCACGGGTAAAAAGGCGGCCGGACACGCCTGCACCGGCAGCAGGGCCGGGGCGAGGCTGAGGAGCCCGCGCCGAATGCGATACGTGCCGGCGTCGTCAAAGCGCTCGACCGTGACGAACGACCAGCACGCGGGGTTGGCCGGCAACGGCGTCATTGCCGCGTCAAGCAGGCGAGCGGTCGGGGCCAGGGCGTGCAGGCGCTGCGCCACATGCTCGCGGCCCACATGCGAAGCGACGCCCTGCAAGGCGACAAAGGCGCCCGCCACGAGCACGCCTGTTGCCAGGCCGGCGCGCCCGGTCGCGCCGGCACGTCCTTGCAGCAAGGCGATCGACGCTGCGGCCAGTCCCAGCGCCAGCAGTGAGGCCCAATGCAGAAAGCCGGCAACGCAGGTCCAGGCCAGCACGCCGGCCAGTAGCGCGCCCAGCGCAAAGCGCAGGGGCCGCGCCGGCAGCATCATCGCCAGCGGCACCCCGAAGCCGATCCAGAAAACTGGTTCGACGATGAACACCATGTCGCCATACAGCCAGCGTGCGTCGAACGGGTAAAAGGGATGCACGCCATACGAATTAGCATAATCCATCAGCAGGTGCAGGCCCAGGCCGATGACGGTGGCGCCCACCAGAGCGGCGCGGGCGTTCGCGCTTGTGCGCAGCAAAAGGCGGGCCGAAGGCCACAGCAGCCAGACCAGCGCAATGAGCAGCAGCGCCTGCGGCGCCGCGTACAGCAGCGTATGGGTGTGGCCGCGGTGATGCAGCAGGTAGCCGAGCGGCGCCGGCAACAGGCCGGTAAGCACGAGATCGAGATCGGGCAGGTTGGCCGCCACAGCGCCAGCGACCAGCACCATGCGGCGGCGCAGCGATTGGGCCTGCGCGTGCGGCTCCGGCGCCAGACTGCGGTGCAGCAGTTCGGCGACGGCAAGGCCCGACAGTGAGTGACTGATGTTATCCATGATGCTGAGCTATTGTTGTAGGTGTGTGGGTCGAGCGGTTATCAGACCTGCAACTAAAACCCTTCCTTGCTTGGCGCTCTGTCTGCCACCGTTGGTCGATGTCGGAAGGCGGCTTCGCCAATTGTCTGGAGTCGGCGGCACTAGACTGCATGAGCCGCTGTTTGGTCGCATAAGCGCATACTGGCCGCATACCGCATGATAGACCGGCGGGCCGTGCGATCGTCATGCGCCGCGACCTGAGCTACGGATTGCACGGGGAGCGCTGGGGAGCGCTCCAGCGCGTTAGGCGCCGTGCAAGCGCGTACGACACCGGTCGTACTCGGTCAGCAATCGCCGCAACACGGCGCTGGTTCTGCCTCGTGACAGCGCGATGCGCTCGAGGTGTAATGCCAGTGACACTAGCATATCGCGAATGCTGAAACCTGGACATGCTTATATCCACATTGCATCTTGCTCGCGCCAAGCTGCGTCGGCTGCATCTGCCCGCATTGGCTTGAAGTAGTAGTAGCCTTGTACAAAATCGGCGCCCATTTCGCGTAATAACTCAACCTCGGCGGCTGTTTCCGCCCCCTCGGCTACGACCTCCATACCCAATATGTGCGCAAGCATCATGACCACTTCGGCAATCTGGCGCTTGTCATCGTGCAGGTCCATCTGGCTGACGAAGGAACGATCGATCTTCAAGGTGTCGATCGGCAGGCGCCGCAATTGGCTCAGTGAAGAATAGCCGGTACCGAAATCGTCGAGTGACAGCTTGACGCCCAGTTGCTTTAACTGCAGCAATATGCTCAGCGCGCGCTCAGGGGCGGCCATGATCGCGCTTTCCGTCAATTCCAGTCTCAGGGTGCCTGCAATGATGCCAGTCTCGTTCAGGGTCTGTTCAACGAGCGCGACCAAACCTTCGTTCGACAGTTGCAGGGCCGATAGATTCACACTCATCGTCATCGACCGTCCGCTCTCATGCTGCCAAGTGCGCAGCTGGCGGCATGCATGCTGCAGGATCCAGGAACCCATCGCGCTGATCAAGCCGATCTCTTCGGCAACCGGGATGAATTCGGTCGGGCCGACCGCACCGTACACGGGGTGGTTCCAGCGTAGCAGCGCTTCGAAGCCGCGGATCAGGCCGTCGCCGGGGGTGACAACTGGCTGGTAGGCCAGCCACAATTGACCCCGGTCCTGCGCCAGACGCAGTTCCGACTCCAGCCGCAACCGACGCAAGGCTTTCTGCTGCATGATGGTGTCGAACATGACCCAGCGCGCCCGGCCCTGCTGCTTGGCGTAGTACATGGCAATATCGGCGTCGCGCACCATGTTCTTCACGTCGTCGTAGCCGCTGGCGCTTTGGGCAATGCCGATACTGGCCGTCACGATGACCTGCTGCTCATCGAGCATGAAGGGCTGCGCCATGACGCTGATCAGCCTTTCTGCAACGCGCACCGGAACTTGCTCGCTGCTGATATTGTCGAGCAGAATAATGAATTCGTCGCCGCCAATGCGGGCCACGATATCGGCGCCACCATCATCTGCATCACCGCGCGTTATCAGATCGGTCTGGCGCAGCGCGGAAGACAAGCGGTTGGCCGTGGCGATGATCAATTGGTCGCCTGCCTGGTGCCCCAAGCCGTCGTTTACCGCTTTAAAACGGTCCAGATCAACGAATAGTACGCTGAACTTGTAGCCTGGCACACGCGTGGCGCGTCGCTGAGCATGCTGCAGGCGAGCGAGAAATAGCGTACGGTTTCCCAGTTGGGTCAGCGAATCGTGATGCGCATCGTGCATCAGCTTGGTCTTGGTGCGGTTGCGTTCGACGACGCGTCCGAGTTGAATGCCGATTTGGGCCATCAACCGCAGCAGTGCTTCATCAGGCGTCTGGAGCTTCATGCTGAAAAATTCGAGCACAGCGACGACATCGGTGCCGATCATCACAGGAAACGCAAACAGTGAGCTCAGGCCTGCGCGCATCGCTTCCGGCAGGCGCGGATAGGCATCTGCATCATCAGAGCCGACATTGATCCACGCCGGCGCACCGCTTTCAGCGACCCGACCAGGAAGGCCGATGCCAGTGCCGAATGCGATCGATTCAGTGAGCGCACGCAGGCCGTCGTACTTGCCTGCGCTTTCGTCATGCCAAGTGCTCGTCGAGTGAAGCGGACGGTCGATGCCGTCATCGGACAGCAGCAAATGGCCCAGTGGCCAGAACGCAAATTTGCATACTGCCGCCAGAGCGTGGCACATCGCGTCTTCCACGCTGGTAGCCTGGTTCGCTGCCGTAGCAATCGTTTGTAGCAGGGCAATTTCCTGCTGTCTTTGAAACAGGTCGCGCAGACCGCGTTCGGCGATCGCTTCGGCTTCAAGGCGCGCTGTCGTCGCGCGCAGCAGGCGCCGGTTCAGGCGGGTGATTTCGGCGTTGAGCGCCGCCGTGTCATCGATGTATTCGGACATGGAACACACACTTGACGGCGCCTTCATGCATGCATTGTTGATGCTCGATGTCGGCCTGCTCATGGAAATGCTCGGCGGAGCCTTTGATGAAACCTTCTGCCAATGCGCACAATTTGCGCGGCGAGCTATAACCGATCACCAAGTCGCCATCCTCGCTGACCCCGAAATCGAACACCGGCGTGATCGCACCCGGATACAGTTTGTGCACTTCTGGGTGAATGATGTCGTTCAAGGTAAGCAAGAAGCTGCGCGTAGCGGCATGCTTGCTGAAAAAATCGGGATGACGGGCAAACAGCATGGGCATGGCGCGGTGGCCAAACCAGCGCAGCACATCGGGGGGCGGCAGCTTGAGCGCCTTCGAGGCAACATCGACCAGGGCGATGATCTCGGCGTCCGCGTAGCTGCCGAGCGAAGTGTAGGCGCCCGACAGTTTAGCGTCATCGAGCAGCTTGTCCCAGGTCGCTGCGCCGAACTCCGTGCTGACGGCTTGCTCAAGCAGATTGAAAATGACACCTTTCATCGTAGCCTCTGGTGTGATGACCAAAGTAATCATATAGCATTTGAGAAACTATGATTGAAATTGTTTCTAGTTGTCCCCCCGCGTTGGCAAGCGGCGTTGCGCTGCGCCAGGTTGACCACGTCTGATGCGATCACTGCAAGGCCGCGCCGCAGGAACGGCAATGCAATGGAATTGACACGCCGATGACAACGTTGACGCCCGGGGTGCAGATGCTCCACTGGGAGGCGCAAGCTGCCAATCGTGCGCGACAAGCCGGGAAATGCTGCACAATGCATGCATGAACACGATGATGTTTTATCGTGGTTGACGCGGTCATGTTAGCTGCGCGGCCACAAGCTGGCGTCGATGCGCAAGTCCAGTTGCTGCTCGTTGGCATCAGTAGCAGCGGCGTGGCTGTGCCGATCGAGTCGGTCTTGCGTGAAGACGGCTATGGCGTGAGCGGCGCAACCGATGTAGTCGCTGCTTCGGCGGCCATCTCCTTGTGCTCCCCCAGCCTGATCGTTCTCGATTTGGCGTCAGGCGAAGCGAACGGCTATGCGTGGGTGCGATCGCTTAAAGCAAATCTGGCAACCGTACAGATTCCTGTGCTGGTGGTGAACTCCCACGCGCATTCTGGCGCCTGCGTGAACGCGCTGAAAGCGGGTGCCGATGTTTTCCTGATGCAGCCACTAAGCGCTGATGAACTGCGCCTTCAGGTACGCAATCTGTTGCGGTTGACCGAAAAAGCGTTTCTCCCTGTGGATGGAGAGGCGTTAGTGCTGAGGCCAGCGCGCGCGGGCGCGCTTAACCCTGCCGGGGCGGATCGATTAAGCAAGGGAGCGCGGCAAGTTGCCATTCTCGATGCGCTGCCGGTCACCGTCGCCTTGCTCGACCGGCAGGGCATTGTCGTTTCCGTTAACCAGGCCTGGCGTAACTTTGCCGATCTTAACGGGATGGCCCCAAGGTGTAATTTTGGCGTTGGGAGCGACTATCTCGCCATCTGCGAGCTCGCAGGTCTGTCTGAGGAGGATCGGAGCCTGGATGCGGCCTGCGGCATCCGAGCGGTGCTCAGTGGCGCAGCGCATGATTTTTCGATTGAGTACCCTTGCCATACCGAGCAACAGCAGCGCTGGTTCATGATGACGGTTTCGCCCCTCGGCGACGGTGCAGAGGGCGCGGTCGTCATGCATATGGAGGTGACTCAAAAGTACCGCGCCGAACAATCGTTGCGCGCCAGCGAAGCGCAGTTCCGCCAAATGGCCGACAACATTCGCGATGTCTTTTTTCTTTTTGATGCCACAACGTGGCGGGTGCTCTATGTCAGTTCGGCTTACGAAGAAATTATCGGGCGCAGCTGCGCCAGCTTGTATGCCGATTCGCATTCATGGACCAGCGCGATGTTGCCGGATGACTGTGCACGTATCGCCACTGCCTACACCACACATCGTAAAAGCACGAACGCACGCTTTGATTGTTTCTTTCAAATCCGGCGCCCGGATCAGAAAGTGCGCTGGATTTTCATCAAGGTGTTCTCGATCCTGGACGCCGGCGGCATTGTTACCCGTATTGCGGGAGTGGCACAGGACATTACGGAAAGCAGGGAGGCGGGGCATGATTTGCGCGAGAGCGAACACCGCTTCCACGAGTTGTTGAATAACTCGAGCTTACTATCGGTGATGCTCGACCTCGAGGGCAAGGTCACATTTTGCAATGAAGCCTTGCTGCGCCTGACCAGCCGCCGGCTCGATGCCGTCATCGGCGGCGATTGGTTCTCTATCTTCATGGCTGCCGATCATGCTGAGGCAAGGAAGCACTTTCTCGACTTGCTGTCAGATAGTCCAACAACGCTGCGCTATGAAGATGAAATCCTCAGGGAAAATGGTGAGCGGCGCCTGATCTGCTGGAACAGCTCTGTGCTACATGATCACAATGGCAAGGTGATCGGCACCGCAAGTATCGGCGAGGACATTACCGAGCAAAGAAAATCCGCGACGAAAATTCTTAGTTTGAATGCTAACCTGGAAAAAATGTCGAGCCAGCTATTGCATGCGCAGGAGCAGGAACGCATCAGCCTGGCGCGCGAACTGCACGACGAACTGGGCCAGCGCCTGGCGCTGCTAAAAATTAACCTGCACCACCTGCGCCGCTTTCTGTTCGAGCCCGATGCGCACGCGGCCTGGGCGGTACTCGACGCGGCCGTGCTGACCTTGATCGCCCAGATTCGGGTCATCTCGGTGTCCTTGCGACCACCGGCGCTCGATTACCTCGGCCTTGAATCTGCGCTGGAGCAGTTGTTGAAGCGCCAATTTGCAACAGGCGACTGCGGCTATATCTTTGAATATGCGGGCTTGCCGGCCAAGCTCGCGCCGCCTATTGAAATCGCCGTCTATCGCATTGTGCAGGAAAGTATTACCAACGTCGTACGCCATGCCAATGCGACCTGCGTTGTGGTGGAAGTGAACGGCGGCGAAGCCGGACGTGAGCTTGAACTGATTATTCGCGACAATGGCGTTGGCTTCGCTCATCACGCAGGGACCCAAGTACAGCGTGCCGATGGCAGCCGCGGTGGTCTGCGCGGCATGCATGAGCGAGTTGAACTGCTAGGTGGCACGTTCAATGTTGAATCGTCGGCCAGCGGCGGCACCCGCGTCATCGTTGTTTTCCCGTTGCAAGCGTGCTGATGCCCAAGACGACCATTTTGCTGGTTGACGATCACGTCTTGGTGCGGGCGGGCATTCGCAGCCTGATTGATCAGCTAGACGACTATGTCGTGATCGCCGAGGCCTCAGAGCCGGACGAAGCCATGCGGCGCGTGGCCCGCCAGATTCCCGATATTGTGGTGACCGACATCACGATGGGCGAGCACAGCGGCCTCGACCTGATACGCGTGCTCAAGCAGCAGTTCCCCCAAGTGGCTACGATTATTCTAAGCATGCATGCGTCTGAGGAAATGGTGACGGAAGCGTTGCGGCAAGGCGCATCGGCCTACCTGTTGAAGGAATCCGCGCCGGCTGAACTGGAAATTGCGCTCAATGCGATTGTACGCCGCACCAAATATTTGAGCCCGGCCGTATCGACCAAAATGATCGAGCGATTTGTCTTGGCCCCAACGGGCGAGAAGAAGCAATTCCAGTTGCTGACGGCTCGCCAATTGCAAATCCTTAAATTGATCGTTGCCCGGAAAAGCACCAAGGAGATTGCTTTTGACCTCGACTTGAGCGAGAAGACCGTGGCGGCGCATCGCTCCCAATTGATGGAGCGACTTGGTGTACGGGACGTCGTCAGCTTGGTACTGCTCGCGGTCAAGAACGGGCTGGCAGACGCCGAGGGCTAAGGCCCGCGTTATCAGGTAGGACACGTGGGCCGGCGAGAAAAATCCTTGTTGTACCCAAGAATTAACCTTAATTCCGCGTGGAAACTTTAATTGATAATAACAGCTCAGTGACGGCGGTATGCCCCATGGCCTAGACCAGCTAGCGTTTTAAACGGATCGCCCAAGCTGCTCTGATGTGTCAGCCTGGTTGACATAGGGGCGCCGTCCCTCGCGCCGGCGTCGACGTGCACCGGTCACGTTACACCGCCCACAAAGGACTTTCATGGACGATTTAATACGGTATTTCTCGACAGAAGATTTTATGCCGCACGGCCATTGCTACTTGTGGGAACCAGTTTTACTCTGGCTGCATGTGGGCTCCGATACGCTGATTGCACTTGCCTACTTTACTATTCCGTTGACATTGATCTACTTTGTTCGTCGCCGCAAAGATTTGCAATTTAACTGGATATTCGTGTGCTTTGCCGTTTTCATCCTCGCCTGTGGCACCAGTCACGTGATGGAGGTCTGGACCGTATGGCATCCCGCATACTGGCTCTCGGGGGCAATCAAGGCAATCACGGCACTGGCATCGATTCCCACCGCTATTTTGCTGGTCAAGTTGATACCCTTCGCGCTTGCGCTGCCCAGTCCCTCGGCGCTGAGCGCCAGCAACGAACAGCTGCGACTGGAAATCGAAGACCGCATCCGCATCGAGTCGATGCTCAGTCAAAAGAACCTTGAACTGAGCGCGCTGAACGACGAGCTCAAGGCGTTTAGCTATTCCGTGTCGCACGATTTGCGTGCACCACTGCGCAGCATGGACGGTTTTTCACTTGCGCTGCTCGAGGATTACGATCAGCAGCTCGATGCAAGCGGCAAGGACGCCCTGCAGCGAATCCGGAATGCCAGCCAACGCATGGGGCAGTTGATTGACGACTTGCTACGCCTGTCCGATGTGGGGCGTGTCGAGCTCAAACTTGCGAACCTCGACTTGAGCGCGCTATGCACCGGTATCGCCGCCGAGCTGACTGCGGAACATCCAAAGCGCCAGCTCGAATGGGTGATCGAACCAGGCATGCACATGCACGGCGACAAAGCGCTGTTGCGGATCGTGCTGCAAAACCTGATCGAGAATGCGTGGAAATTTACTGCCAAGGTGGCCAAGCCTGTGATTCGTATCGGCAGCACCGCGCAGCCAGGCGGGGGGGTGTACTTTGTGGCCGACAATGGTGCTGGATTCGACATGCGAAATGCGCCAAAACTGTTCGGTGCTTTTCAACGCCTTCACCATACGGCCGACTTTCCTGGCACCGGCATTGGCCTAGCGCTGGTCAATCGCATTATTCAGCGCCATGGTGGCCGCATCTGGCCCGAGGCCGAGGTGGGCCATGGCGCGACGTTCTATTTTTCCACCAAAGAGGTTGAGCATGGCACAGCATCCTGACGTGCTGCTGTTGGTCGAGGACAATCTCGATGACGTGGCGTTGACCTTGCGCGCATTCCGCCTGGCCAAAATGACCCATCCGGTAATTGTGGTGCATGACGGCGGTGAAGCGCTCAACTATTTGTTCGGCTGCGGCCAGCAAGCCTTGCCCAAGCTGGTTGTGCTGGACCTGAAACTGGTCGGTCTCGGCGGCATCGAGGTGCTCAAAGCGATCCGCGCCGACGCCCGTACCCGTCTGGTCCCGGTGTTGATCCTGACCTCGTCGATGCTCGACGACGACGTGGTGGCGTGCTACACGCTGGGCGCGAACAGCTACCTGGTCAAGCCCATCGCTTTTTCGCAATTTGTCGAGATGATGATCGCCATTACAAGCTATTGGCTGACTTTGAATCACAACGCGCCAGCGCAGGTCCGCGCATGAGGCGAGCGCTCAAGGTGTTACTTGTGGAGGACTCGGAAGACGACGCCGCACTGGTCATGCGCGCGCTCAACAAGGCGGGCTTTGACCTGAGCGCGCAGCGCGTGCACGACGGCGCAGCGCTTGCCGAAGCACTCGCCGATCCATGGGATGCGGTTCTTTCGGATTTTTCCATGCCTGGCTACAGTAGCTTGGAGGCACTGAGACTGTGCCGAACGCTGCATGGCGACATCCCATTCATCCTCGTTTCCGGCACCGTCGGCGAGGAAATGGCGGTCGCGGTCATGAAGGCGGGCGCCAATGATTACGTCATGAAGCACAATCTGGCACGCCTGGGACCAGCCTTGCTGCGCGAACTGGACGATGCCAGCGCGCGTGCCAGCCTGCGCCGCGCGCAGTTGGACCTGATCGATAGTGAAAAACGCTTTCACGCGTTCATGGATGCGAGTCCTTTCGTCGCATCGATCAAGGATCATGATGGCCGCTATCTTTACATGAACAAGGGATGGAGTACGGCTTACGGGGTGGCGAGCGAACTGCGGATCGGCCGGACGGATGCGTCCGCGCAGCCTGGTAGCGGCGTCATGTCGGGCGTGCGTGACGAACAGGTGCTGGCAGACGGCGCCATCATTGAAACCATTGACGAGTTTCACCAGCCCGATATGGAGATGTCTTACTGGAAACGTACCCGATTTCCCTTTGTCGGCGCGTCAGGACAGCGTTTGCTTGGGGAATTTTCAACCGACGTGACCGCGCTCAAGGCGTCGGAAGAGACGATCCACAAGCTCGTCTTTCTCGATCCCTTGACAGGATTGCCGAACCGGCGCTTGATGCAAGACCGGCTTTCCCACGCCTTGGCACTGACCGAGCGCAGCACACAGTATGGTGCGCTGCTGTTCCTGGACCTGGACAATTTTAAAACACTCAACGACACGCTTGGGCACGACGCTGGTGATCAGATCTTGAAGCAGACTGCCGCTCGGCTGGGCTCGGCCATGCGGGCGCACGACACCGTCGCCCGCGCAGGCGGTGACGAATTCGTTATCATTATCGAGCGCTTGAGCTGCATGGAGGCCGTCGCCGCCAACGAGGTATATGCCATCGCGTGCAAGATCATCGGCTTGATCAATACACCGTACGTGCTCAATGGTGGCGAGTACAGCATCTCTGCAAGCATTGGCATCACCCTGTTTTGCGACACCCGTTGTTCACCCGAGGAATTGATGAAGCGCGCCGACATTGCGATGTACAGCGCCAAGGCAAACGGGCGCAACACCCAAATGATGTTCGATCCCGCGATGCAAACGCGCATTGCGACGCGCAACGCGCTGGAAGCAGATCTTCGCCAGGGCCTCAAGCGACGTCACTTTTTGCTTTACTATCAAGCGCAAGTCGATAGCGCCGGAGAACTTTTCGGAGTGGAAGCTTTGTTGCGCCTACAACACCCAGAAAGAGGATTGGTCCTGCCGGCAACATTCATCGGCCTGGCCGAAGAAACCGGCCTTATTTGCGATTTGGGCTATTGGACACTGGAAACTGCCTGCGCCCAATTGGTCGACTGGTCGCATGATTGTGCACGCGCCCAACTGACCATCGCCGTGAACGTCAGCGCGCGTCAATTTCGCGATATCAATTTTGTCGAGCGCGTACTCGACATCGTTGATCACAGCGGCGCCAACCCGCATCGACTCATACTCGAGCTGACGGAAAGCTTGTTATTGGATCAGTTGGAGAGTTCAATCGGCAAGATGGTCGCACTGCGTCAGCACGGTATTCGCTTTTCTCTGGATGATTTCGGCACAGGTTTTTCTTCACTGTCTTATCTGAAACGCTTGCCGCTATACGAGATCAAGATTGACCGGTCGTTCGTCCAGGACGTGATTGATAACGCCAACGACGCTGTGATCGTGCTCTCGATTATCGACTTGGCCCACAATTTTGGCATCGAAGTGATCGCCGAGGGCGTGGAAACCCTTGCGCAGCGTGACTTCCTCTTGCGCAGTGGTTGCACGCGGCTCCAGGGATATCTATTTGGACGCCCCGAACCGCTGGCTAAACTGAACTATGGCCGCTTCACAGCTGAGACAGTGGCTTTCCATGAACCATGTGCAGGCTAAGACCAGGTCGACCTTGCCCGATCGGCCAAGACAGTTAACGCCAGTTATAAGATGCGAGCGTGCCCAAGGCAATATGTCGGGCATCGCTCATGATGATGAAAACCACGAGCGGTGCGAGAGCGCCAGGAAGCAAGCGCCGTCGTACGCTGATCCCGCAAGACGGTGTAGCCGCCTCATGCGAATGACAGCGCAGGTGGGGTAACGCTGGCGTCGGCCGTGCGCGCGCCCGTCATCGCCTGCAGCTGGACCGCCGTGAGGTTGAAAACGGCGTGCGGATGGCCGGCTGCGGCCCACACGCTGGGGTAATTGAACAGCTTGCGGTCAATCAGCACCAGCGACGCGGTCGGGTGCCCGATGGGGCATACGCCGCCAATCGCGTAGCCGGTCTTTTCCTTGACGAAGCGGGCGTTTGCCTTGCCGATCGGTCCCACCAGCGCCGCGACCTTGGCTTCGTCCACCCGGTCGGCCCCGCTGGCGAGAATCATGACGGCCACGTCGTCGGCCAGGCGCCGGAACACGATCGCCTTGGCGATCTCGGCCACGTTACAACCCAGGCTGCGCGCCGCTTCCGCAGACGTTTTACCCGATTCGGGCAGCATCACGATGGGCTTGTCATGCTGCATGGCGCCCAGCAGGGCGGCAACGCGCTGCACGCTGTCAGGAAGCGTTATGTCGTTATTCAAATTTTTCTCCTCGTCGACAGTTTAAGTTTCATTATGCAACAGGGGGCACAGTAAACAATGGGTGGTTGCGGCATGCACACGGTTAACGGTAAGCTTGCCGTGACACCGGCACCACCCTTTCTAAGGCGGCACACCATGGTTTCTCCGTCCCGATGAAGATCGACTCCCGAAGCGGGCGCGGCGACATCCGCAAACAGCAGGCGCTGCGCTTGCGCCGGCTGGTCCTGGGCGCGGTCTCTTATTTGTTTACGCTGGCCCTGGTCGTCATCTACTGGTACCTCGGCTATTTTGCCATGCCGGTCGTGCTGACGTATGCCGCCATCGTGCTGGCCTTGAACGCCTTCTTTTTTGCCGCCATCAAGACCAGCGTCAATTTGCGCCTGGCCGATCCGAGCATGACGCTGGCCATTCACGGCCTGTTCCAATTCCGCCTGCGCGACTTTGTCGTTCTGACGCTGGTGATGGGCGGCTATGCGGCGCTGATCGTGCCAAGGAAGAAGGGGCGCAACCGCTGCCAGGTCGCCGCGCCCGGCGCTTTTCCCACACCATTGACCAGCATTGAGGAGACTACATGAAGCATATTCGTCCATTCCCGGCGCCCAGCCGGTCTGCCATCGGCGCCTTGCTGGCGCTGTGCATCGTTGGTTTGAGCGGCTGCGGCGGTGGTGGTGGGGGCGGGGGTGGGGCAACTTTGCCGCCGCCACCGGTGGTGGTGCAGCCGGGTTCTCCGGGCGACTTTGGCGGCAAGCAGCTGGCGAGCGTGGCGCGCACTGGCGTGGCCGGCAACTGGGGCTACACCGCGCCGGACGGCGCGCGCTATGCACTGATGGGCACCGCCAAGGGCATCCTGGTGCTCGACCTGCGCGACAGTGCCAACGTGCGCGTGGTCGACGAGATCGACGGCCCGACCAATACGCCGTCGCCCGGCGTTTACTGGCGCGAGATGCGCGTCTACGGCACCCATGCCTACATCGTCTCGGAGCAGGACAATGTGCGCGGCGGGGTCATGATCCTCGATTTGTCGGCGCTGCCGGCCTCGGTGCGCTTCGTGAAAAGCTTCGCCCCGCGCGACGGCACGCTGCGCGCGCACACGATCGACATCGATACTGCGCGCGGCCTGGCGTACCTTCAGCGGCCCGTCAGCGTCGCGCCTCCAGCGCCAGCGCCCATCAGCGCGCCGCTGCTCGATGCGCCCGCGCCAGCAGTGTTCGGCGGCGCCATGGCGGCGGCCCACACCGAGGGCGAACATGAACATGGCGGCCCGAGCGACGGTTCGGTTGAAGTGTGGGACCTCAAGACCGATCCTGAAAACCCGCGCTACATCACCACCTTCAACCTGAACAAGTCGGTGCACGACATGACCGCCGTCGGCAACCTGGTGTACGTGGCCGAGGGCACGGCCAACAGCTGGTCGATCTGGGACCTGACAACGCCCGCCGCGCCCAGGCTCTTGGTGCGCTGGGTGGGCACGCCGGGTAACTTCGCGCACAACATCTGGCCGAGCGGCGACGGCACTTTTGTGGTGACGACCGAGGAAGTGCCCGCCGGCCTGCCGGCACGGGTCTGGCGCTTGAATGGCGCAGCCGCGCCGACCCAGCTCTCGACGTTCAAGGTGGGCACCGGCACGCCGCACAACGTGATCATGGAGGGTAATATGGCTTACCTGAGCCACTACACCGAAGGCGCAGTGGCGGTCGACCTGTCCAACCCCGCCGTGCCCAAGGTGGTGATGCGGGTCGATACCAGCGCGCTGGCGGGCCCCGGCTACAGCGGCTGCTGGGGCGTCTATAAATTTCCCGGACTGCCGCTGCTCACGTGCAGCGATATCGAAACCGGTTTCCACCTGATCAGCATCACACCTTGAAAGCGCCGCATGCAATTTGAAACACTCGCCGTCAGCCTCGACGGCCACATCGCCACCATTGCCCTGAACCGCCCCGAGAAAGCGAACGCCATGAACCTGGCGATGTGGCACGACATCCGCTCGGCCTTCAAATGGGTCGATGCGACGCCCCAGGCGCGCGCGTGGCGATCCTCGAAGGCGAAGGCAAGTGCTTCACCTCTGGGATCGACCTGAAGATGATGATGGGCCTGGGCGCGCAGATCGAGGACCAGTGCGAAGGGCGCATGCGCGAAGCGCTGCGCGCCGTGATCGTCGACTTGCAGGACACCTTGAGCAGCCTGGAACGCTGCCGCAAGCCGGTGCTGGCGGCCGTGCACGGCGCCTGCATCGGCGGAGGTATCGATCTGATCACCTGCGCCGACATGCGCTACTGCTCGGCCGACGCGTATTTTTCGATCAAGGAAATCGATATCGGCATGGTCGCCGACGTCGGCACCTTGCAGCGCTTGCCGCGCCTGATCGGCGAGGGCATCACGCGCGAACTGGCCTACACGGCGCGCCGCGTGGAGGCGCCAGAAGCGCGCAAGATTGGCCTGGTCAACCGCGTGTTCGGCACGCGCGAGGAACTGGGCGCGGGCGTGCGCGAGATCGCCGCGGCGATCGCGGCCCGCTCGCCGCTGGCGATCCGCGGCACCAAGGAGATGATCAGCTATGCGCGCGACCATACGGTGGCCGACGGCTTGAATTATGTCGCCACCTGGAATGCGGCGATGCTGATGTCCGAAGACCTGCAAAAGGCAATGATGGCGAACATGAGCGGGCAGGCGGCCGAGTTTCGCGACTAAAGTGGCGGCTGCGGGGCTGCACGGCTGCAGCACTGCGTCTGGCGCGTAAATTGCTAATGACAAGGGAAAGCGCATTCTCGCGCCTCACTTTATTATTGCAATAATGCCAACAAGCCAGACGCCAACACCGCGCACACTGCGCATCGTCGTCGTCAACACGGTCGTTCTCGACGGCGACGAACAAGACCACGCGCTGGCCGCCCAGGTCCGGCGCGGCAACGCCTTGCGCATCGGGCTGCTGGAGTCGGGCTACGATATCGTCGCCTCGCTGCCGGCCGACATGTACCTGCCCGAACGGATCGCCCAGCTCCAGCCGGACATGATCATCATCGACGCGCAGTCCGATGCGCGCGACGTCCTCGAACACATCGTCATCGCCAGCCGCGACGAGCGGCGCCCCATCGTGCTGTTTACCGACGACGACACCACGCGCAGCATGGATGCGGCGATGGCGGCGGGCGTCTCGGCGTACGTGGTGGCCGGCCTGCACAGCGAGCGTATCAAGCCGGTGCTCAACGTGGCGCTGGCGCGCTTTCGGCAAGAGCAAAAGCTGCTGGCCGAACTGGAAGACACGCGCCACAAGCTGGCCGAGCGCAAGGTGATCGACCGCGCCAAGGGACTGCTGATGAACAGCGCGCGCTTGAGCGAAGAGCAGGCGTACCAAAAGCTGCGCAGCATGGCGATGAACAAGAACATGAAGCTGGCTGACATCGCCCAGCGCATCCTCGACGTGGAAGACTTGCTCGGCTGACCTGGTGCACGCCCCGGCGCACCATTTTGGGATTATGTTGCACCGCAATGTAGCGCCGCGGGCAAAGGTACTGTCAATATGCCCCGCCTTACCCTGGCACGCGGATTGCTAACCATAGCTTATCGGATCAATGGCGATCCCCTGAATAATTTGCGCTGATCTAACGACGGATTGGCAGGACAACGGCGTCCGACCAGCTCCGGTTTTTCATGACCGGGTCCTGGCCGGACGCCATTTTGTTTTCTACACGGGATAGATCATGGCCACCAAAGCAAACAGTATTGCGCTTTTCACTTTCAACACGCCGCAGATGCGTGCCTTTCACCTGACCTGGATGGCGTTTTTCGTCTGCTTTTTCGCCTGGTTCGCCTGCGCACCGCTGATGCCCATCATCAAAGGCGAATTCGGCCTGACCATGGGACAGGTGGCCAACATCAATATCGCCGCCGTCGCCATCACTATCCTGGTGCGCCTGATCATCGGCCCGATGTGCGACCGCTTCGGTCCGCGCAAAGCCTACACCGCGCTGCTTGCGTTAGGCGCCATTCCCGTGCTCGGCGTGGCCGCCTCGCAAAGCTACGAGAGCTTCCTGTTTTTCCGTCTGGGGATTGGCGCGGTGGGCGCAAGTTTCGTGATCACGCAGTACCACACGTCCGTCATGTTCGCCCCGAAAGTGGTGGGCACGGCCAACGCGGCCGCTGCCGGCTGGGGCAACGCGGGCGGCGGCGCAGCGCAAGCGCTGATGCCTTTGCTGGTGGGCGCGCTCGTCATGGCGGGCGTTTCCAGTACGCTCGGCTGGCGCGTGGCGCTGGTGGTGCCGGGCGTGCTGATGATCAGCATGGCCTTCGTCTACTGGAACTTCACCCAGGACTGCCCGTTGGGTAACTACGACGCCATGCGCAAGGCCGGCATCCCGATCGAAGGCGGCAAGAAGGGCGGCTGGTCCAGCTTCAAGGCGGCCAGCGCCAACTACCGCGTGTGGCTGCTGTTCGTCACTTACGGCGCCTGCTTCGGAATCGAGATCTTCATCCACAACGTGGCGGCCGTGTACTACGTCGACCATTTCGGCCTGTCCTTGAAGTCGGCCGGCCTGGCTGCCGGCAGCTTCGGTTTGCTGGCCCTGTTTGCCCGCGCGCTGGGCGGCTGGCTGTCCGACAAGATGGCGTTGCGCGGCAACCTCAATAGCCGCGTCACGCTGCTGTTCGTGATGATGATCGGCGAAGGCCTGGGCCTGTTGTGGTTTTCAAAAGCCGACAACGTGACCTTTGCCGTCATCGCCATGCTGGTCTTTGGCCTGTTCACCCACATGGCTTGCGGTGCGACGTACGCACTGGTGCCGTTCATCGACAACAAGGCACTCGGCGGCGTGGCCGGCATCATCGGCGCCGGCGGCAACGTGGGCGCGGTGGCGGCGGGCTTTCTGATGAAAGGTACCGGCGACATCCAGCAAACGCTCGGCATCCTATCATTCATGGTGCTGCTGTCGGCCATTTGCGCCATCGCCGTGCGCTTGACGGCTGCGGTCGACGCCACGGTTGACGCCAAGGTTGACGCCAAGCTTGGTGCCACAGCGGCCATCGCTCAAGGAAAACTGGCATGAGAATCATCGTCATCGGCCACGGCATGGTGGGCCACAAATTTCTCGAGTCGCTCAATAGCAGCAACGTGCCCGATCTTGAAGTCACGGTCTTGTGCGAAGAGCCGCGCGCGGCCTATGACCGGGTGCACCTGTCCGAATTTTTCGCCGGTAAATCGGCAGACGACCTGTCGCTGGTGCCGTCGGGGTTTTTCGACAACGGCAACATGCTGCTGAAGGTCAATGCGCGCGCGGTGGAAGTGGACCGCGCCGGCAAGACCGTCACGCTGCGCAGCGGCGAGGTGCTCGAATACGACAAGCTGGTGTTTGCCACCGGTTCTTATCCGTTCGTGCCGCCGCTGGCCGGCAAGGACCGCAAGGACTGTTTCGTCTATCGCACCATTGAAGACCTGGAGAAGATGCTCGAATGCGGCAAGCGCTCCAAGACCGGCGTGGTGATTGGCGGGGGCCTGCTGGGCCTGGAATGCGCCAAGGCGCTGGTCGACATGCAATTGCAGACCCACGTGGTCGAATTTGCGCCGCGCCTGATGGCGGTGCAGGTCGACGACGGCGGCGCGCGCGTGCTGCGCGCCAAGATCGAAGACCTGGGCGTGACGGTCCACACCCACAAGAACACGCTGGAAATTGTCGATGGCGAGGAGGGCACGCACCGCATGCGCTTTGCCGACGGCACGCATCTGGACACCGACATGATCGTGTTCTCGGCCGGGATTCGCCCGCGCGACCAGCTGGCGCGCGGCTGCGGCCTGGCGGTCGGCGCGCGCGGCGGCATCGCGATCGACAACAGCTGCCTGACGTCCGACCCGGACGTGTATGCCATTGGCGAATGCGCGCTGTGGAACGGCCAGGTGTTCGGCCTGGTGGCGCCCGGCTACGACATGGCGCGCGTGGCGGCGCGCCACATCGCCGGCGAGCAGGCGGCCCAGTTCACCGGCGCCGACATGAGCACCAAGCTCAAACTGATGGGCGTGGACGTGGCCAGCATTGGCGACCCGCACGGCGCCGTTGCCGGCAGCCGCTCGTACCAGTTCATGGACGAGCGCAAGCAGGTGTACAAGAAGATCGTCGTCTCCGAATGCGGCAAATACCTGCTTGGCGGCGTGATGGTGGGCGACGCCGCCGAATACGGCACGCTGCTGCAGATGATGTTAAACAAGATCGAGCTGCCGGAGTCGCCCGAGTTCCTGATTCTGCCTTCGTCGGACGGCAAGGCCAGGCCCGCCCTGGGCGTGGACGCCTTGCCCGACAGCGCGCAGATCTGCTCGTGCAACGATGTCTCCAAGGGCGCAATCTGCGCGGCCGTGTGCGGCGGCGCCACGACCATTGGCGCGCTCAAGAGCTGTACCAATGCCGGCACCTCGTGCGGCGGCTGCGTGCCGCTGGTCACGCAGGTGATGAAGGCCGAGATGAAAAAGCAGGGCATGGCGGTCAACAACCACCTGTGCGAACACTTCCCGTATTCGCGCCAGGAGATTTTTCACCTGGTGAAGGTCGGCCAAATCAAGACCTTCGGCGACCTGCTGGCCGCGCATGGCAAGGGCCTGGGTTGCGACATCTGCAAACCGGTGGCGGCCAGCGTGCTGGCCTCGACCTGGAACGACTTTGTGCTCAAACCCGAGCACGCGGGCCTGCAGGATTCGAACGACTACTTCCTGGGCAATATCCAGAAAGATGGCACCTATTCGGTGGTGCCGCGCATGGCGGGCGGCGAAGTGACGGCCGACGGGCTGATTGCGGTGGGCACAGTGGCCAAGAAATATGGCCTGTACACCAAGATCACGGGCGGGCAGCGGGTCGACCTGTTCGGCGCGCGCGTCGAGCAGCTGCCGCTGATCTGGGAAGAGCTGATCGCGGCCGGCTTCGAGTCCGGCCATGCGTATGGCAAGTCGCTGCGCACGGTCAAATCGTGCGTGGGTTCCACCTGGTGCCGCTACGGCGTGGCCGACAGCGTCGGCTTTGCGATTGCACTGGAAAACCGCTACAAGGGCTTGCGCACGCCCCACAAGATCAAGTTCGGCGTCTCGGGCTGCACCCGCGAGTGCGCCGAAGCGCAGGGCAAGGACGTGGGCTTGATCGCCACCGAGAAGGGCTGGAACCTGTACGTGTGCGGCAATGGCGGCATGAAGCCGCGCCACGCGGAGCTGATCGCGTCGGACCTGGATGAAGCGAGCGTGGTGCGCTACATCGACCGCTTCCTGATGTTTTATACGCGCACCGCCGACCGCCTGCAGCGCACCAGCGTCTGGCGCGACAACCTCGAAGGCGGGCTCGAATACCTGAAAGACGTGATCATCAACGACAAGCTGGGCCTGGCCGCCTCGCTTGAAGCGGACATGCAGCACGTGGTCAACACCTACGCCTGCGAATGGAAAGCGGCAGTCGAGGATCCGGCCACGCGCGCGCGCTTTCGTACCTTCGTCAACAGCGACAAGGAAGACCAGAACGTGGTCTTCATGCCGGAGCGCGGCCAGATCCGCCCCGCCACCATTGAAGAGCGCAAACGCGTCATTCCCATCGCCGTCAAAACAGCCTGACTGGAGCATCACATGCATCGCGATATTCAAATGGACAACTGGACTGCCGTCTGTGCGCTGGACGCCATCGTGCCCAACACCGGCGTGTGCGCGCTGATCGGCGGCGAACATGTGGCGGTCTTCAACGTGGCCGCCGGCGAGCAGCGCTTTTATGCGATCGGCAATTTTGATCCGAACAGCGGCGCCTCGGTGCTCTCGCGCGGCATGGTCGGCAACCTGGGCGAACGGATCGTCGTCGCCTCGCCCATCTACAAGCAGCACTTCGACCTGGCCACCGGCGAATGCCTGGAAGCGCCGGAGCATTCGGTGGCGAGCTACCGCACCCGGATCGAGGGCGGCAAGGTGTGGGTCGCATCGTGATCCGGCTGCCCGGGAAAGTCGCCTTGCCGCGCGCGGCCGCGGCCCAGAAGCGCGACGCGGCGCGCCAGACCCCTGCGCCGGCGCGTCAGTCGCTGGTCGTGATCGGCAACGGCATGGCCGGCATGCGCACGGTCGAGGAGTTGCTCAAGCTGGCGCCGGACCTGTATGACATCACCGTCTTCGGCGCCGAGCCGCACGGGAACTACAACCGCATCCTGCTTTCGCCGGTGCTGGCCGGCGACAAGAGCATGGACGACATCATGATACATACCCGGGCATGGTATGCCGAAAACGGTATCGCATTGCATGCGGGCGACCCGATCGTCCACATCGACCGCCGCCGGCGCCTGGTGCGCGCCAAGTCGGGCCGCGAAGTGTGGTATGACCGGCTCCTGATGGCGACCGGCTCAAACCCGTTCATCATCCCGGTGCCGGGGCACAAGCTGGCCGGCGTGATCGGTTTTCGCGACATCAATGACGTCGACACGATGCTCGCAGCGTCCAGGAGCGGCGGGCGCGCGGTGGTCATCGGCGGCGGCCTGCTCGGGCTGGAGGCGGCCAACGGCCTGCAGCGGCGCGGCATGCACGTGACCGTGGTGCACGTGACCGACAGCCTGATGAACATGCAGCTCGATAAACCGGCCTCGCTCATGCTGCGCCATGCGCTGGAGGCGAAGGGCCTGCATTTCATGCTTGAGGCCCACACGTCGGAAATTGTCGGCGACCAGCGCGTGAGCGCCGTGCGCTTCAAGGACGGCAGCCAGATCGCGGCCGACCTGGTGGTGATGGCCGCCGGCGTGCGCCCCAACATCGCGCTGGCGCAGGAAGCCGGCCTGCACTGCGAACGCGCGATCGTGGTGGACGACACGCTGCAAACGTACGACCCGCGCGTGTACGCGGTGGGCGAATGCGTGCAGCACCGCAGCGCCATCTTTGGCCTGGTGGCCCCGATCTGGGATCAGGCCAAAGTCTGCGCTGAACACCTGGCCCAAAAAGGCCACCGCCGCTACGTACAGGCAGCCACCGCCACCAGGCTCAAAGTGACCGGCGTCGACCTGTATTCGGTGGGCGACTTCATTGGCGGCGAGGGCAGCGAAGACCTGGTCTTGCGCGACCCGCGGCGCGGCGTCTACAAACGGCTGGTCCTGGCCGGTAACCGCATCGCCGGCGCCGTGTTGTACGGCGACGTGCAGGATGGACCCTGGTACTTTGGCCTGATCCAGAACCGTACCGATATCTCGGCCATGCGCAGCCGCCTGCTGTTTGGCGAAGCCTTGTGCGCGCAAGCTGCCGCTTGAGTAGCCCAGCTGCCGCATAACCTGTCCCCCCCGCCCCCGGAGCATTGCATGAACCTATCCCCCATCCCCCTGGCCATCAAGAGTACCTGCCCGTACTGCGGCGTGGGTTGCGGCATCACCGCCACGCCCTTGCCGGACGGCGCCATCGCCATCGCGGGCGACGCCAGCCACATGGCCAATCGCGGGCGACTGTGCGTCAAGGGCGCCGCACTCGGCGAAACGCTCAGCCTGGACGGGCGGCTGCTGCATCCGGCGCTGCGGGACAGCGAGGGCGTGCTGCGCCAGGCCTCGTGGGACGACGCCATCGAACGCGTGGCCACCGGTTTTGCGGACATCATCGCCGAGCATGGACCCGATGCGGTGGCGCTGTACGTGTCGGGCCAGTTGCTCACGGAAGACTACTACGTCGCCAACAAGCTGATGAAAGGGTATGTGGGCAGCGCCAACATCGACACCAATTCGCGCCTGTGCATGTCGTCGTCGGTGGCGGGGCACAAGCGCGCGTTTGGCGCGGACCTGGTGCCGGGCTGCTACGACGACTTCGACGAAGCCGACATGATCGTGCTGGTGGGCGCCAACAGCGCATGGTGCCATCCGATCCTGTTCCAGCGCATCGCGCGCCTGAAAGAGGCGCGCCCGGAGGTGCAGGTGGTCGTCATCGACCCGCGCCGCACCGCCACCTGCGAGATCGCCGACCTGCACCTGCCGGTCAAGCCGGGCACCGATGTCTGGCTGTTCAATGGCCTGCTCAGTTACCTCGCGCGCAGCCATGCCTGCGACGAGCGCTTCATCGAGCAGCATACCAGCGGAATGGCCGAAGCGATGGTCGCGGCGGACACCGAGCTGCTCGACGTGGCGCGCACCTGCCGCCTCGATCCGCACGACCTGCTCGCGTTCTACCGCCATTTCGAGGCCACCACCAAGGTCGTGACGGCGTTTTCGCAAGGCGTGAACCAGTCTTCGGCCGGCACCGACAAGGTGAACGCGATCATCAACTGCCACCTGGTCACGGGGCGCATCGGCAAACCGGGCATGGGGCCGTTTTCACTGACCGGGCAGCCCAATGCCATGGGCGGGCGTGAAGTGGGTGGGCTGGCCAACATGCTGGCCGCGCACATGGAGCTGGCCAACCCGGCGCACCGCGCCATGGTGCAGGAGTTCTGGCAGTCGCCCCGCATCGCCGGCAAGGCCGGCCTGAAAGCGGTCGACCTGTTCCACGCGATCGAGCAGGGCACGGTCAAGGCGGTATGGATCATTGCAACGAACCCCATGGTGAGCCTGCCGGACGCCAACCAGGTCCAGCGCGCGCTCGAAAAATGCGAGCTGGTGGTGGTGTCCGACATCGTCGGCACGACCGACACCAGCGCCTTTGCCGACGTGCTGCTGCCCGCTTTGGGCTGGGGCGAAAAAGACGGCACGGTCACCAACTCGGAGCGCTGCATTTCGCGCCAGCGCGCTTTCATGCCGGCACCCGGCGAGGCGCGCGCCGACTGGCGCATTCTGTGCGATGTGGCGCAGCGTATGGGCTTTGGCGGCTTTGACTTTGAATCGGCGCACGCGGTGTTCGACGAACACGCGCGCCTGTCGATCCACCGCAACGAAGGCGCGACGGTGCGCGTGTTCAACCTGGCCGGGCTGGCCGGCATGGACGCTCGCCAGTACGAACAGCTGGCGCCAGTGCAGTGGCCGGTGACCCCCGAGGGCGCGGGCACTGCGCGCCTGTTCCAGGATGGGCGCTTTGCGCACCCGGACGGCAAGGCGCGCTTTGTGGCGACGGCGCCGCGCGCCCCGGCCCACGCCGTCTCGCCTGAATTTCCGCTGGTGCTCAATACCGGCCGCGTGCGCGACCAGTGGCACACCATGTCGCGCACGGGACGCGCGCCGCGCCTGGCCGAGCATACGTCGGAGCCGTTCATCGACATGCATCCGCAAGATGCGCTGCGCTACGGCGTGCGCGAGGGCGAGCTGGCGCGCGTGAGCAGCGAATGGGGCGCGATGGTGGTGCGCGTGCAGCATGGCGGGGGCATCGCGCGCGGCGGCGTGTTCGTGCCGATCCACTGGAATGGGCAGAATGCGTCGGATGCGCGGGTGGGCACGCTGGTCAATCCGGCGGTCGATCCGGTGTCGGGCGAGCCTGAATTCAAGCATACGCCGGTCAACGTGGAGCGCTTCGGCGTCAACTGGCATGCGTTTGTCTTGAGCCGCAGCGAGCTCAATCTGGACAGTGTGGCGCACTGGACGCGGGTGCAGGGACGCGGCTTTGTGCGCTATGAACTGGCAGGGCGCAAGGCCATGCTTGAGCGTAGCGCGTGGGCGCGCGAGCTGCTTGGCGTGGTGGACGCCGACGCCGACTGGCTCGATTACGAAGACAGCAGCGGTGGCGTGTACCGGGCCGTGCACGTGGTCGGCGAGCGCATCGAGCAATGCATCTTTTTGTCGCCGCGGCCTGACTTGCCGGCGCGGGCCTGGCTGGCCGAATTGTTTTCCAAGGAGACGTTGACGCCGGGCGACCGCGCCGGCGTGTTGTCGGGCCAGGCGCTGGGCATGCGCGCCGACGCGGGCGCTACCGTATGCTCGTGCTTTGGCGTGGGCCGCAACATGATCTGCGACGCTATCATCAAGAACGACCTGAAAACCGTGGCCGAGGTCACTGCCTGCGTAAAGGCGGGTGGCAATTGCGGCTCCTGCGTACCCGAGATCAAGGTGATTCTGGTGGAAACGCGGGTGCGGGAGACGGCGTAAGGGCGGCGCTGTTGCAAGCGCCGGGGCCGTTGGCCGTCGCTCCGTCAAACCTTTTTGACGAACTCCGTCTTGAGGCTCATGGCGCCGAAGCCGTCGATCTTGCAATCGATATCGTGGTCGCTGTCGACCAGGCGAATATTCTTGACCTTGGTGCCCATCTTGACGGTCCCGCCGCCACCCTTGAGCTTGAGGTCCTTGATGACGGTGACGGTGTCGCCATCTTGCAGCACATTGCCTGCCGCATCCCGATATACCTTCGCTTCATCGGCGGCGAACGCCTGGGCTTGCCATTCGTGGCCGCACTCGGGACACACGTAACCGCCGCCATCCTCGTAAGTGAATGCGCCATTGCATTGGGGGCAGGGTGGGAGTGTGCTCATCGGACTATCCTTCGACAAAGGCGCCAGTATACGCTTCGATTCGCGCGGGCCGGCGAATCATTTGGCCGCGCCATGGTCGAACCAGATTGGACAAGCCGAGGGGACGAACATGGTCAACGCAGTCGTCAGGATTTTTGATGCTTTTGAACGTGCGCAAGTCGCGCGCGAAGCCTTGCTGGCCGAAGGCTTTGAAGCGAGCGACATCCTGGTCAGTGTCGCCAATGATGAGGCGGGGCCGGTGCATGGGAATTTCACGGTCGGCAATTCGCCAGTTGAGAGCGATAGTCATACCTACGAGCGCAATTATGCCAATCCGGCGCGCAACGTCCACTGCATCATGACGGTGGCCGCGGCCGACGCCGCGCTGGCCGGCCGGGCCGATGCGATCCTGGCGCAGCATGGCGCCCGCGCCATCGATGACCCGGCTTCGCGGGCAAGCCTGCGGTAGCCGCCGGCAAAGGTGCTGGCGGGGCAGTGGCGGCGCTACATTAGCATCATTGGCGACGTGCCTGGCTCGGTGGCAGTGCCCGCTTTGCCGAGCGACCGTCGCCGCGCCAGCGTTGCCGGAAAGCGCGGCGCGGCCTCTCTGCGTAGCCTGATCCAGCACGGTAGGGCGGATAAGCGAACGCGCAATCCGCCACGCGCCGCCCGGGACGCACCCAGTTGGGCGGATAAACGAACGCGCAGTCTGCCAGCGCTGCCCGATCCACCACCCCGTAGGGCCATCGCGAGCAGTTCTAAAAAATGGCTCACCAGAATCGTGTGCGAGGACGACGTGGCTCTGCAGCACTGTCGTCCCTTCGGCAACATCCCCGGCAGGGCGGATCGGCCAACAGCGTCGCTTCGCCCTCCCGGCAGCGGCCTGCGTCGCATTTGCCAAAAAGTGTTGGACTATGGCCCCGGTCTCACAAGCGGTCCCGCCTCAGTGCAGGAACTTGCTGGTGGACGCCGCGTTCTTGCTCCCGGCCCGCATGATGGCGCCGCGTTCGACGAGCGACTTCATGCGCGTGAGGTCTTCATCCATCTGGCGTTTGGGGTCTTTTCCCAGCAGCGACGCCAGTGCATGGCCCAGTGCGCCGGCCGGCGGCCGGTACGCCATGCGCACCGTGACCCGCGTGCCACCGTAAATGGGTTCGAAACCGATGGCGCCCGACTGCTGCACTTCTGCGCCAGGCTCGCTCTCCCAAGCCAGCCGCCGCGGCCTGCTATGTTCGGTCAACACGGCGTTCCAGGCAAACTGACTGCCGGCCGGACCCTTGACAACCCAGTGGGAGCGACCTTCGCCCAGGTCTTGCACATCGATAACGTTTGACATGAAGCGCGGGAAATTTTCGTAGTTGGCAAACAGGTCGAACACCTGCTCGACCGGCGCGTCAATGCGGATAGTTTGTTCCACCTCGACGTTTTGTCCGCCTGCGCCGGCCGCCAGCTTGAGCAAGGGCCGCTTGCCAGTGGCGCGCACCAGCAGCGCCAGTCCGGCCAGTCCCATGGCCATGCCGATCGGGGAGCGCGGCGCCACCAGGCCCGCCAAGCCCAGCACGCTGGCGCCCGCTAGCGTGCTGCCGCGCATGGCGCCGCGGCCGGATGCCTTGCTTGAAGTGTCGCCGCCCGCGTAGGGGCGCCTCTCGGATTGGTAGGCGGACTTTGGGGTGCGCTGGGCGCCGTGGGGATCGGTTGAGTGGGCATCGGAGTGAGCATCGGTTTGGGCAGCCGAATGGTCAGCGGAACGGGGCCTGGAATGGTCATCTGAATGGTCAGCGGAACGGTCAGCGGAATAGCCAGCAGAATAGCCAGCGGCATGAGCGTTATCGGAGTGGCCGTTCGGCTGCGCCTCGGTGCGCGTGTCAGCGCCGAAAGCACGTTGCAACGCCTCGGCGCCTTGGCGCAGCATGCCGCTTGCGCGTTGCGACACGCCGTCAGTCAACTGCGCAGCAGGCTCCCGGCGCGCGGCATGGCAGGCAGCCCTGCTGGCGCCATGCATCACCTTGTCGAGCGCGTCGCCGGTCTTGCGGCCGAGCCTGCGCAGCTTGTCGCCCGACTCGGCGCGACGCGGTGCGCCGCGCTCCGGGTCGAGTATATACATGGCAAGGGCGCCAATGGCGGCTCTGGCTATCCACTTGCCCAGTTGCAGGTCCTGGTCGGTCGCGTGTTTCATCGTTTCCTCCTTGATGTGATTGTCGATTTGCGTGTTGTTCATGAATGGCTGGCGCGCTCGCGCGGTTCCTGCTCGCACCAGGCTTGTGCCAGCAGGTCGATGACCTCGTCGTCCGTGGTCTGGTCGAACTGGCGGTACCACTGGCTGACGGCGCGAAACGGGTGCGGGCGGACCAGGCAAATAAGTTCGTCGACCTCAGCGGCGAGAACGGCGCAGGTGTCGGCGGCGCCCACGGGGACCGCCGCCAGCAGGCGGGCAGGAGCCTGGGCGCGGGCGAGCGCAATAGCGGCGCGCATGCTTGAACCGGTAGCCAGGCCGTCGTCGACGAGGATGACGGTGCGCGCCGCCAACGGAGGGGCAGGGCGACCGCCCCGGTAGCGGCGCTCCCGGCGGTCGATTTCAGCGAGCTCGCGGGTGCACATTTCCTCAAGCATGGCAGGTGTGATGCCGGCATGCTGCAGCACGCCACGCTGCACGACGCGCACGCCGCCACTGGCGACCGCGCCGATTGCGAACTCTTCCTGGCCGGGCATGCCCAGCTTGCGCACCAGCAGGATGTCAAGCGCCAGCCCAAGCGCATGAGCGACCGCGAAACCGACCGGCACGCCGCCGCGCGGCAGCGCCAGCACGATGGCGCCAGGATCGATTGCGTGCTCATGCAGGGCAAGCGAAAGCTGCTTGCCCGCGTGTGCGCGGTCCCGGAACGGTTTGATCATGGCCATGCTTCTTTGACAGCGGGCCTGCACACCGGTTGCATCGACAATGATAAAAAGGCCCGCCGGGCAGAAATGCCGAGCGGGCCTGGTGTCAACGGGGCGGCAATTACTGGATGGTGATGCGGGTTGCCGCGCTACCTTGCTTCTTGGGCAGCGTGAGAGTCAGAATGCCGTTTTCCATGCGCGCTTGGGTGCCGGCCTCATCGACCTCCACGGGCAGCATGAAGGTGCGCACGAACTTGCTCGCGCCGCGCTCTGCATACAACACGTTTTCGCCTTCACGCTGCTCCTGCTCGCGCCTGGACTCGCCTTCGATCGTGACGCGCTGGTGCTCGATGGCGACCTTCACGTCTTCCTTTTTCACGCCTGGCAATTCGGCCTGCACTTCAAAGGACCGGTCGGTCTCGCTGACGTTCAGGCGTGCACTGACCGTTCCTTCGGCGGGCCACTGCCCGAGTGCGCCACCGTGCGCGAATGGCGCCAGCATTTCTTCGAACATATTCTCGACCAGTTGCCCAAACCGGTCGTCTAGCGCGCGCGGCCGATAGCCGGCCATTGCCGACGGGGTACGCCGGATAATGTTGTTCATCATGACCTCCTTTCGTAAGCGTATGGACAGGAACATGGGGAGAGTGCACGGCAAGTGCACGGGGGGCGCAGGGGAATACTGGCTCCCGCAGCATCGTTATAAGTCGCGCCAGGCCCGGTTTCAAGGGCCATCGCGCAAGGTGGCGAGCATAATGGCGCGTCTTTGAGCGAGCGCAAACCACACGCGTAGGCGCCGATATAACTGGCTTGCGCGCTGTCGAACTTGCGGGAGGAAAAAGCCATGAGTGAAACCCTGTTGTGGTCCTGGTGGCTGTTGGGCTTGCGCGGCATGATCGCCGTGCTGTTCGGCATTGCGGCCATCGTATGGCCCGCGATCACGCTGATCACCCTGGCGGCGCTATTTGCCGCCTTTGCGCTGTTGGCCGGCGCTGTCTGGGTCTTCGGCGCCGTCCAGCACCGCAAGGCCGACCGGCGCTGGTGGGTCATGCTGCTGCTGGGTGCCTTCAGCGTGGGCGCCGGCATCATCGCCGCGCTGCATCCGGGCGTGACAACGGTGGCGCTGATCTTGCTGATGGGCGCCAACGCACTGGTCAGCGGCACGCTTGACATCGTTGTCGCTGTACGTGTGCGCAAGTTCATGAAGGGCGAACTGCTGCTGATATTAAGCGGCATCGCCTCCATCCTGTTCGGCATGGTCGTGCTGCTGTTTACCACCGGTGCCGGCGCGCTGGCGCTGGCGTGGTTGACCGGTTTCTATGCCATCGTGACGGGCGCATTGCTGCTTGCACTGGCGCTGCAGGTGCGCGCGTGGTTGCGCCTCAACGGCGGGCGCAGCAGTGGGCCGGCGGGGGCGGTGTAGGGCATGGCGCTTGGCCGCCTCCGCGGACTTGCTTCAGCCTAACTGAGCGCTGTGAAATGCCAGATGGTCTTCCATGAACGTCGAGATGAAATAGTAACCGTGGTCATAGTCCGCGTGGCGACGCAGCTCCAGCTTTTGCCCGGCCTTGCGGCAAGCCGCTTCAAACCTGTCCGGGTGCAATTGCTCGGCCAGGAACTTGTCGCCCAAGCCCTGGTCAATCAAGATACCCTGGGGGAAGGGCGCCTGCATGCTGGCCATTAGTTCGCTGGCGTCGTACTGGCGCCACGCGGCGTGGTCTCCGCCCAAATAGTTGCTGAAAGCTTTCTCGCCCCATGGACAGTGCATGGGCGCGGCAATCGGCGCAAACGCCGACACCGAGCGAAATAGGTCGGGCCGGCGCAGCGCCAGCACCAACGCGCCGTGCCCGCCCATCGAGTGGCCAAACACGCCGATGCGCGCGGCATCGGCGTTCAGCTCGGCCACGACCAGCGCGTGCAGCTCCGTGATGTAGCTGTCCATGCGGTAGTGGCGGCCCCACGGTTGCTCGGTGGCGTCAAGGTAAAACCCAGCGCCGGCGCCAAAGTCCCACGCTGCCGTTTCGCCTTCGATGCCAGCGCCGCGCGGGCTGGTGTCGGGCGCGATCAGCATCAAGCCTTTGCGCGCGGCCACGCGCTGGGCGCCGGCCTTGGTCATAAAGGTTTCTTCGTTGCAGGTCAGGCCGGCCAGGTAAAACAGCGCCGGCAATGCACCGGGACCTGTTGAAGGCGGGATGAACACCGAAAAACGCATCGGCAGCCCGATCGCGCTTGATGCGTGGCGATAAAAGCGCTGGACACCGCCAAAGCAGGCGTGTTCACTGATCAGTTCGAGCATAGATGTTCCAGGCATGGTTTTCTCAGAGATCAAGCGTCCCGACAAGGACAATGCACCAGTATGCCTTTTTGCCCGACCCCTTGCCAGCCCCGGCCTGCTCAGTGGGCGCGGCCGAGGTTACGGTCGACCACTTGCTCGACCTCGGCAAAGTCGTTTCCGGTGACCTTGAGCTGATTGGCGATGAGCGTATAACGGGCGCGAATTTCCAGTTCGCGCGGCGTCTGCTCGCCGGGCAGGCGGGTGGCGTCCGGCACCGCGCTCGCCGCTTCTATGGACAACAGGTGCGTATTGCTGGCCCAAGCTCCCAGGCGCACGCCTGCGTAGAGCATCTTGGCCTGCAGCTGCGAACAACCGCCTGCAAGGCAAGCAAAGTAAAACATGGCGTCGGATTCGGCGCGCAGCACGCCTTCGCGGCCGACGGCGGCGTCATGCACGAGCGCTGCGCGCCGGTAGTTGCCGGTGTACGGGCTACCCACGGACGACCATAGCGTGCGCGGAATGCTGGCGCCATTGATGACGGTGCCGGCCGGAACATCCCAGCGGCGCCCGTCCTGGTCGAGATACCAGAAATCTTCGATCACTTGCATGTCGCGGTCGTCGCCGCGGTCGGACAGCCACATGGTTTTGGGATTACCTGAAAAAGCACCATAGCTCATTATTTTTCTCCAATTGGGTGTTAAACCGATTACACGACTTGCAAGGACAGCAGCGGTACACTCACCGGAGCCATTCCCCGTTTGAACGCGCGCACGGCGCGCAGTTCACGGACGGTAGCATAATTGCCAGCATCGTCACGACCGCGCCAACGGGCGCCGCGCCCATACTGCCAGAGGCGCCGCGAAAAATAGTCATGCACCAAATCTCCGCCGGGGTCAGTTCCCCCATTACGACACGGCCTCGACCGTAACCCGGGCTACGGTCGAGGCCGTGTCGTAATGGGGGAACTGACCCCATGTGCAACTAGCCGCCGCCGATGCCGCGCATTACGCGCCCGGTGCCCCCGCATTCGGGACACGGCGCTCCGCCGGCCTGCTTGCCGCTGCCGCTGCACTGGTCGCAAATGTCTTCGGCCGCGCCTGGGGTGCCGGGCGCTGCTTCGTCGCCGGGATTGAGGATGGGATCAGTTGGAATTGCCATGCTAGCCTCGCCGTTGGAGTGGAGTGAACACCTATTCTAGGCGCGCGCGGGGGCGGGTGACGTTCAATTCCAACTAGAAAGGATCGGGACTTATTGCCGCTTCGATAGGAAGCTGACATTGACATTATCATGGTTTGGCGGATACTTCTAGGGCAGCAATCCAGGGCAGCAATCCAGGGCAGCAATGCGGTGCGTGTGGACCGTTACAGTCACGAGCAAGGATCGGCAATGACTCTCAAGCATCAGCAAGACAGCGGCGGCGCTCCTCGCGAGCGCGCCGACTACACGCGCCAGGACATGCGCCGGCGCACCATCGTCAATCAGGCGATCTCCATGCAGGAAAGCAGCAATACCGTGTCCGCCATCGAATATCTGAAGGCAAACGATATCGAGGCGGTTGTGATTGCGCGCGTCTTGCTCGAACCGATGCAGCGCAGCGCTGAAAGTTATCATTGAGTAGCGCACGTGTTGCTAACGCAACAACGCTATCTGCAACGAAATTGTCACATGCGTCCCTGCGCCGCGTCGGATCGCACCGGCGTGCGGCAGTGCTGCGCATGCGCGCCGCCGCGCACACGGTGTTGTTAAAGCAGCATTGATTTGCGCGGGGTTGAGCCGCCTGCCCAGGCCTGGTTATGCACAAAAGGGTCTTGTAGGAAATGTCCTAATATTTTTTCGGCCGTTCAAGCTTGACTTTGCAAGTCATTGATTTTAAACGCATAAAATTTTGCCTTTTGAACGGGCATTTTGTTGAAACCCGCATCGTTGCAGGCTTGCGCGCTGTCAAGGGGCGGTTATCCACAAAGTTATCCACAGCGATTGTGGATATCTGAAAAAGCCCTTAAGAAACGGCTACTTAGCGTTGAAAAGCTAATCGACTGGCAAGTTTCCGCTTACCACCGCGGGGCACCCCCGGCGCACAAGCCAGTACGCATTCTTTATTATCCTTGCTTTTGACTACTGTGTAAATGTACAGTTGTATTCTTTCTTGCCCGATTGCCCGCCATGCCCACCGCTTCCGTCGACGCCGCCCCGCTCGATCCCTTCGCCAGCCTCAATGATGCGCAGCGCGCCGCTGTAGAGCACGACATCGGCGCCGCCGACGGTACCGCGCGGCCCTTGCTGGTGATCGCGGGCGCCGGCTCGGGCAAAACCAGTACGCTGGCGCACCGGGTGGCGCGCCTGATCCTGAGCGGCGCCGATCCCCAGCGCATCTTGCTGCTGACGTTTTCGCGTCGCGCCGCCACCGAAATGACCAATCGCGCCGGCAGCGTGCTGCAGCGCGTCTTCGCGCTCGGCGCCGGCCAGGCGCCCACGCGCTTGCCGTGGGCCGGCACCTTCCACAGCATTGGCGCGCGCCTGCTGCGCGACTATGCCGGGCGCATTGGCCTGGACGACGCGTTTACCATTCACGATCGCGGCGACTCGGAAGACTTGATGGGCATGGTGCGCCACGAGATCGGCCTGACCACAACCCAGAAGCGCTTCCCCCTGAAAGGCACATGCCTGTCGATCTATTCGCGCGCGGTCAACAGTCAGGAACCCCTGGCCCTGGTGTTGCAAAGTACTTTCCCGTGGTGTAGCGAATGGGAGCCAGAGCTGAAAAACCTGTTCGGCGCCTATGTCGACGCCAAGCAGGAGCAAAACGTGCTCGACTATGACGACCTGCTGCTGTTCTGGGCCGAGATGGCCGCCGATCCCGAGCTCGGTCCGGAGATCGGCGCCCTGTTCGACCATGTGCTGGTGGACGAATACCAGGACACCAACCGCTTGCAGGCGGCCATTTTGGTGGGCATGAAGCCGGGCGGGCAGGGGGTGATGGTGGTGGGCGACGACGCCCAGTCGATTTATTCCTTCCGCGGCGCCACGGTGCGTAACATACTCGACTTCCCCAAGCAGTTCGCGCAGCCGGCGCGCATCGTCACGCTCGAGCGCAACTACCGCTCCACGCAGCCAATCCTGGACGCGTCAAACGCGCTGATCGCCGCCGCCCTCGAGCGCCACGCCAAGACCTTGTGGACCGACAAGACCTCCACGGTGCGCCCGCAACTGGTGCTGATCCCCGACGAAGCCGAGCAGGCGCGCTGGGTCTGCAACCGGATCCTGGAACAACGCGAAGCGGGCATGGCGCTGACGCAGCAGGCGGTCTTGTTTCGCGCGGCCAGCCACAGCGCCGCACTGGAACTGGAACTGATGCGCCGTAACGTTCCCTTCGTCAAGTTCGGCGGCCTCAAGTTCCTGGAAGCATCGCACATCAAGGATGTGCTGGCGGTGTTGCGCTTTGCCCAGAATCCCAGCGGGCGCATGGCGGGTTTTCGCGTGGTGCAATTGATTCCCGGCATAGGTGCGGCGACGGCCACGCGCTTGCTCGATGCGGTCGGCGAGGCGCCCGAGCCGGTGCGCGCGGTCGAAGATTTTGCCGCGCCATCCAAAAGCAGCGGCGACTGGCTGCCTTTCGTGGCGCTCTACAAAGCGTTGCGCGCACCCGGACTGCGCTGGCCGGCCGACATCGAATTGGTCAAGAACTGGTATCTGCCGCACCTGGAGCGCTTGCATGACGACGCCACGGTGCGCTGCGCCGACGTGGAACAGTTGGCGCGCCTGGCGTCCGGCTATGGTTCGCGCGAAATTTTTTTGGCCGAAATTACGCTCGACCCACCCGAGGCGACCAGCGACCGCGCCGGAGTGCCGCACCTGGACGAAGACTATGTGATCCTGTCGACCATCCATTCGTCCAAGGGGCAGGAATGGAAGTCGGTGCACGTGCTCAATGTCGTCGATGGCTGCATTCCGTCAGACATGAGCACCGGCAATGCCGACGATATCGAAGAAGAACGGCGCCTGTTATATGTCGCCATGACGCGTGCCAAGGAACAATTGCATCTGGTGGTGCCGAACCGCTTTTTCATCAAGCAGCAGGCGCAGATGGGCGACCGCCACGTGTACGCGGCGCGCACCCGCTTCATCACGCCGCTGATGCTCAAGCACTACGAAGAGTGCGTGTGGGCGACGGCGGACACTGCCGTGGTCAAGAAGCCGGTGCCCGACAGCGTGCGCATGCTGGTGCGCGAACGCTCGCGCAGCACCTGGAAGTGAGCGCAGCGCATTAGTACCACACTAGTACCGGGCGCTGGTACCGCTCGCTAGTGCCGCTCACTCATCGCCGTCTCTAAGACCGCTCAATAATACCGCTCGATAATGCCGCTCACTGATGCCGCTCAAGCACCGAGCCGACCACCACATACTGGCGCGGTGTGCCGGCCTCGTCGCGAAACGCCAGTGCCGCACAGCGCAGCGTCAGCGCCGCGCCGTCGCGGTCGGTGGCGCCGACGTCGCCGGCCCAGCCCGATTCGCGCGCGAGGGCGTCGACAATCGCGCTGGCCATCGGTTCGGGGAAGGGCGCGGGATGCAACGCATGCAGGTCGCGCCCCAGCAGCTGGGCGCGTTCGAGGCCGGCCAGGCGGCAGGCAAACGCGTTCGCTTCCAGGATGCGGCCGTGGGCGTCGAGCGTGAGCACCAGCGCGTGCTGGTCCAGTAGCGTCTGCAGCCGGCGCGCCTTGGCCAGTTCGGCGCCCAGGGCGTCGCGTTCGGCTTGCGCCGCCTTGAGCGTGGCATAGGCGCGCAGCGACGCCACAACCGTGGTGAACAGCTTGCGCGTGGTCAGATCGGCCTTGCACCAGAAATCGTTGATGTCATAGTCGACAATGATGCTGTGTTCCAGCGCCTGTCCCGGCTGGCCGGTGCGCAGCACAATGCGTACCAGGTCGTTGCGCAGTTCTTCGCGCACGCGGCGCGCCAGGCGCAAGCCCGCGTCCGGGGTTTCCATAATCACGTCGAGCAGTATCAGGGCGATATCGGGCATGGCGCGCAGCACCGCCAGCGCCTCGGCGCCACTGTAGGCATGCAAAAAGCTCAGGCGCCGGCCCTGGAAGTTGGTGTTGCTTAGGGCAAACTTGGTGACCACGTGCACGTCCACGTCATCATCGACAATCAAAATGCGCCAGGGCGCCTCGTCCTGCGCTTCGGGCGCTTGAGGCCCGGCGGCGTCCCGGGCGTCGTCGTCGTGCAGGACCGGCAGGGCGCCGGCGGCGGCGGCGTCAGGAAGGATGGAAGGCATAGGCTCACACTATGACAGTGCGGCTTTTTTGTCAAAGAAAATACCGTGCATCCGGTGCGCCCGGTCGGTAGCCCGGTCGGTAGCCCGGTCGGTAGCCGCCAAAGTATTGCGGGGGACGCCACGCGCAGGCGCTCCCCCTGACTTCAGGAACTTTGTCGCCGCCGCGACGGTCTACTCTGATTCCCCGCCCGGTCGTTCTGCGCCTGGCGAGCATCGACGACCGACTCAACGCGCTCATGGCTGATATCGCGACCGGCAAAGGATTCTGGCGTGGGCTTCTCAAACCGCGCCACATGCTGCAAATCCTGGTGTGGCCCTGTTTTTGCGCTGTTCTCGCCGGCCTGCTGTGGGCCGGCATGTTCTCTCAGCTCGAGAACGACCGGCGCCGTCTGGAGC
The DNA here is from genome assembly GCF_049896185.1 of Massilia sp. TSP1-1-2. Taxonomy (NCBI): domain Bacteria; kingdom Pseudomonadati; phylum Pseudomonadota; class Betaproteobacteria; order Burkholderiales; family Oxalobacteraceae; genus Massilia; species Massilia sp. TSP1-1-2. The sequence goes on along the minus strand of NZ_JAFCTU010000002.1, from coordinate 165,233 downwards.
ACACCTTGCTCGGCCAGACTGCCGCCCTGGCCCGCGCCGTCGCCAAGGGAATTTCGCTGTCGGTCAGCCACGTCGACGAACTGAGCGCAGCGCTACAGACACACTGGGAGCGCACCAGCCACCCCGGCGACGACGCGCTCTTTCACGACGCCGAATTTGCGCGCGCATGGCTCAGCTTTGTCGGCGTTGCCAATCGCAGTGGCCAGGTGGTCAGCAGCATGCAGGGCGCAGGGGCGCTGCCAAACCTGGCCGCCGACGAGTATTTTCGCTTCCACGCGCAGAACCGCTCGCGCGCGCTGCATGTCTGTACCCATTGCAGCGCCCAAGATCGCGGCGACGCCATCATCTTCAGTCGCCGGCTGGACGCGCCCGACGGCGCCTTCAATGGCGTGGTGATGCTCAACGTAAAGCCGTCCTACCTGACCAGTTTTTACGACCGGGCCAGTTTCGGCAACAGCGGCTACCTTGGCATTCGTGGCGTCCACGGCGAACTGTACGCGGCCAGCCTTGGCGGGCGCGAGGTGCACCAGCCACTGTTGCGCGTTGGCCCCACGCTGGCCGAACCGTCCGGGGCGCGCCTGGTTGACCATAGCGACCGGCCCCGTTCGGACCAGCCTCGGCTGGTGGCCTGGCAGCAGATTGGCAACTTTCCACTGTTCGTCGTGGTCGGCCTGTCTGTCGAAGAGTCTCTCGCCCCGTACCGCAGCGTGGCCGTCAATTACACGCGCGGCGCTCGGGCTGCCACTTGGTTTCTTGCCATATTCGCGCTGTGCGGGGCGCTGGCGTCGTTCACGCTGGTGCGCCGCAAGCATCAAGCCCAGGAAATTCGCGACGCGTACCGCTTGGCCACCGAAGGGGCCAACGAGGGCTTTTTCTTCCTGCGCGCCGTATACGGCCGGGATGGCACGATCGTCGATTTTCTCATCGAAGACTGCAACCGGACCGGCGCTGCGCTGGGCGGCGTCGCGCGCGAGCAACTGCTCGGCATGCGCCTGTCCGCCTTGCCCTCGGTCAGTGACTTCATGATCGCCGCCGAAATGCCTTCCCAGATCGCCACCGGGCGCCGGGCCATGCAGGAAGGCCTGGTGCAAGATGAATGGGCCGCTGCGCCATCGAGTTCTTTCCGGGGCATGTGGCTGCACCGCAAAATCATGCGCGTGGGCAGTGGGCTGGCGGTGACGCTGCGCGATATTTCGTCGGCCAAGGCGCATGAAAAAAACTTGCTTGCCATGGCCCACGAAGATGCACTGACCAAGCTGCCCAACCGTCACTGGCTGATGGCTTTCCTGCCGTTGGCGCTGGCGCGCGCCCGGCAGGAGCACCACCAGCTGGCCGTTTTTTTCATCGATATCGACAATTTCAAGCAAGTCAACGACATGCTGGGCCACGGCGTCGGCGACGCATTGCTGCATGTTGCCGCCATGCGCCTGAAGGCCGAGCTGCGGCCCGGCGATAGCTTGGCGCGCTTGGGGGGCGACGAATTTACCGTGGTCCTCGAGCAGATCGGCGACGCCGGCGACGCCCGGCTGGTGGCGCAGCGCATCGTCGAGGCGCTGCGCCGTCCGATCGAGATCGGCACTGGCACGGCCGTGGTCGGCAGTTCGATCGGCATTAGCCTGTATCCCGGCGACGGCGAGGACGTCGATACCTTGCTGCGGCACGCCGATATCGCCATGTACGCGGCCAAGGCCGCGGGCAAGGGGCGCTATTGCTTTTTTGAACACGAGCAATATCAGTCGATCCTGGAGCGCGTCGAAACCCAGAGCGCGCTCGAAACGGCGGTGCGCAACGACCAGTTCGTAATGTATTACCAGCCGCGTCTATCCAGCATCAGCGGCAAGATTTGCGGCATGGAAGCGCTGGTACGCTGGCAGCATCCAGTGCGCGGCTTGCTCCCACCCAAGGAATTCATCGCGCTGGCCGAGGCGAGCGGGCTGATCGTGACTCTGGGGAAATTGGTCATGGAAATGGTCTGCGCGCAGATCGAACAATGGGTGCAGATGAAGTTGCCGCTGGTGCCGGTGTCGTTCAATGTGTCCGCGTTTGAATTTAACAATGGCGACGTGCGCGGCCAGCTCGCGCTATGCATCGAGCGCCACCACATTCACCCGCAGGAAGTGGAAATTGAACTGACCGAGTCGACGCTGGTCGACGACAAAGGCGACGCCGTCAATGCGCTGGCGGCAATCCGCAAGATGGGCGTCAAATGCCTGGTGGACGACTTCGGCACCGGTTTTTCATCGCTGTCGCAACTGCAACGGCTCGATACCGACATTCTCAAGATCGACCAATCTTTCACGGCTCAGCTGGGCCGCACCAAGAAGGCGGAAACGTTTTTCCGCGCCATCGTCTCGATGGCCGACGCGCTCGACATGGGGGTGGTGGCCGAAGGCGTAGAAACCATCGAGCAGCTACACTTGCTGCAATTGTTGGGGTGCAAAGAAGTGCAGGGCTATTATATGTGCCCACCCGTGCCGGGGCCGGTCATGGCAGGCTTGCTGGCCAAGCGCTTCATGATGACGCGCGAAGGGGTGCTGCTGTAAATGCCGCGCGCATCGGCGGCGCCCGGCACTACACCAGGCTGGCCTGGCGCGCGGCCGTTCCGCCCAGGCGCGTGAATTCCTGGAGGAACGCGCGCTTGGCCTCGCCCGGGCTCATGGGAACGATGCGCTGCGGCAGCGCACCGATACCATCCAGGTAAGCCCAGCGTTCTACCGAATGGGGCATCAGGTCGCGCTTTTCGGTGGCCAGTGCGATCAGGTCGGCGCGCTTGATGGGGGCATAATCGGAAAAATCGACATCGAACGCGGCCGCGATGATGGCGCTGACCTGGTCTTCGATCGCGGCAAACGCGGGCAGCAGCACCTTGAGCGGCTTGACCATGTCGCCGAGATACGCTTCGGCCGCGTCATGCAGCAAGGCCGCCAGGCGCAGGTCGGTCGGCACCAGCGAGGCAACGACGAGGCTGTGCTGGGCGACGGAATAAAACTCGTGCGTTTGCCCGTTAAAACGACATTGGTACGCCAGGCCGTGGGCAATATCTTCAATGCACACATGATCGATGCGCGGCACCAGCGGATAAAAACGGTTACCCAAGTACGTGGAAACATAGGGCGTGGTGATCATTTCACTGGGGCAGGAGTCGGACATGGTGTACTCTTTCACTGTATAGGCATACAGTATAATTCAAAACCATCGATTCGCACGGGCGAGCGTATAAAATAGCGCATTTCGCCTCAAGATAGCGCCGTGAACGCATCCGACCATCCCAGTTGCCACATCCTTCCCGCCCGCGTCGGCCTGGCGCGCGGGACCGGACTTGTCGATGCTTGGCAGTTGGCAGCCTTGCTCGGGCAATTGCCCGCGTCCGTTCTGCTGGAAGTGGGCTGCGGCCAGTTTGGGCAGTTTACGGGCGCGCATATTCCCGGCGCCGCCTACCTGGACACCAGCGAACTGGAACACGCACCCCTGTTCAACCGGATCGACGACGCCGCCTTGCTCGCGCTGCTGCTGCGTTGCGGCATCGATTGCGGCACGACCGTCATTTTGTACGGCCGCAACACGCTGGCCGCCGCCCGCGCCGCGCACCTGATGCTGTACGCGGGCGTGGCCGACGTGCGCTTGCTCGACGGCGGCTTTGCCCACTGGTGCGCGGCCGGCATGCCCTGCGCCGGCGGATCCGGGCGCGCGTTCACCCCGGTGCACGCATTTGGCGCCGCCTTGCCCCTGTGCCCGCAATTCATGACCAGCCTGGACGACGCCCGCAGCAACAGCGGCGCCCTGGTCAGCGTGCGCACCCGGAGCGAATACTCGGGCGCCAGTTCCGGCTACAGCTACATCGCCGCCCGCGGCGACATCGCCGGCGCGCGCTGGGGCCGGGCAGGGCGCGAGGGCGACGTCAACAGCATGAGCGAATACCAGCACGGCGACGCGCGCATGCGGCCGGCCGCCGTCATCGAACGCATGTGGGATGGCGCCGGCATCGTTCGCGGCCAGCCCGCCATCTTTTATTGCGGCACCGGCTGGCGCGCCTCGCTCGCCTTCTTTTATGCCTGGCTGATGGGCTGGGAGCAGATCAGCGTGTACGACGGCGGCTGGTTCGAATGGAGTCTCGATCCCGCCAATCCGGTTATCGTGCGCATCAACGACGCCGTCGCGGCCTGACGTGCCACACTGAGGTGCTGCACTGAGGTGCTGCACCGGCTTGCCGCAGTTTGCGTTTGCGCCAGCGTCGGGGCAAAAAACTTGAACGGAACCGCGTTTTTGGGCCACAATCGGCGCATGGTCCACAGGAAGTGCAGAGGGTGACGGCTGTGAAAAAAACGCAATGCGCGATGGAATGCGACGTGCTGGTGGTCGGCGGGGGCATCAACGGCGCCGGCATCGCGCGCGACGCCGCCGGGCGCGGCCTGTCCGTCATCCTGTGTGAAAAGGACGACCTGGGCGCGCACACTTCGTCAGCCTCGAGCAAGCTGATTCACGGTGGCTTGCGCTATCTCGAACACTACGCATTCGCGCTGGTGCGCAAGGCGCTGATCGAACGCGAAGTACTGCTGCGCAGCGCGCCCCACATCATGTGGCCGCTGCGGTTCGTGATGCCGCATGACCGCGGCCAGCGTCCCGCATGGATGATCCGCGTCGGCCTGTACTTGTACGACAGCCTGGCGCGCCGCGAATTTTTGCCCGGTTCGCAGGCGCTGGCGCTGCGCTCGCACGTCGCCGGGCGTCCCCTCAAGCGCGCGTTTACGCGCGGCTTTGCCTATTCGGACGGCTGGGTCGACGACGCGCGCCTGGTGGTGCTGGCCGCGATCGACGCTCACGAGCGCGGCGCGCGCGTGCTGACCCGCACCCTGTGCGGCGACCTGCGGCGCGAGGGCGGTCACTGGCGCGCCACCCTCACGCAGGAAAGCGGCGCCACCATCGACGTGAGCGCGCGCTGCCTGGTCAACGCGGCGGGACCTTGGGCCGGGCAACTGGCCGGCGTGCCGCGCGCGCGCGCGCTGCGCCTGATCAAGGGCAGCCACATCGTGGTGCCGCGCCTGTTCGAACATCCCTACGCCTACATCTTTCAGCACCCGGACGGGCGCATCGTGTTTGCGATTCCCTATGAAGGCAAGTTTACGCTGATCGGCACCACCGATCTCGATTTCAAAGGTGACCTGGACCAGGTGGCCATCAGCGACGCGGAAGTGGCGTATTTATGCGAGCTGTCGAATCGCTATTTCGAGCGTCCCATCAGCCCCGCCGACGTGGTGTGGAGCTACGCCGGCGTACGCCCGATCGTGCAAGACGGCGAAAGCGAGGCCGCCGCGGCCACGCGCGACTTCCGGCTCGAACACAATACCGATGGCGCACCGCTGCTCACCGTCTTGGGTGGCAAGCTCACGACCTTTCGCAAGCTGGCCGAGGAGGCGGTGGACTGGATCGGCCCCGTGCTGGGCAACGCCAGCCCAGGCTGGACGGCCAAGGCGTGCCTGCCGGGGGGCGACCTGTTCGGCGAAAAACCTTCCAAGCGCGGCGTGCTCGAATTCGACCAGTGGTTAAGCGGCGTGCAGCGCACTTACCCGTGGCTGCCGGCGCCACTGGCGGCGCGCTACGGTCGCGCCTACGGCACGCGGGTGCAAACCATGCTGGCCGGCTGCACTACGCTGGCCGACCTTGGCCGGGAAATCGTGCCTGGCCTGTTTGCCGTGGAAGCGAACTACCTGATCAAATACGAGTGGGCGTGCTGCGCTGCCGACATCCTGTGGCGCCGTTCCAAGCTCGGGCTGCACCTGGATGGTGACAGCGCCGCTGCGCTGGACGCCTGGATCGCCGAGCGCTAGCGCTTTAAGGCCGTGCTGGCGCTCAGGGTCGCGCGCTGGCCACAATATGAAAGCGCAGCGCCATCGCGTCTTGCACCACCATGGCCCCGCCCATGACCGACATGGGCGTGATGCCAAAGTCGCTCTGCAGCAGGCGCAGCTCGCCGCTGGCGCTGACCGTGGTCTTGGACTGGGTCAGCGTGACCGGCACATCGACCGTGCGCGCCACGCCGTGCAGCGTGACGGTCAGGCGCAGCAGCTTGTCGTTGCCGCGCACGCGCTCGGCGTGCAGCAGCACCAGCGGATAACGCTGCGCTTCCAGAACACGCGTGAGCATGTTCGCCCGCGTGCCTTCGATCGCGTCAAGCGATGGCTGGGTGTCCAGGCCCGCCTCGGTGCGCAAGGCGCTTTCGTCCACCGTCATCTGGTCCAGCCGGAAGTGGAAGTCGGCGCGCCCGGCGTCGGGTGCCACGAAGCCGGCCACGCTGCGGCTGGCGACGACGTGGTCGTGGCCAAAGCGCGCCAGTGCGCCGCCGCGCCGGACGGTGACGGTGATGAGCGACTGCGCCGCGTCAATCTGGTAGATTTTTTTGCCGCTGCGCGCCGCCTGCTGATACCAGGCGGCGCCCGTTTCCACCGAGGCGAACGCCGGCGCCGGCGGCGCCTCGATGGCGCACGCGGCGAGCAGCAAGGGCAGCAAACAATACAATGCAGGGCGTAGAATCGGTTTCATCCGCGCCATTGTGGCACGGCGACAGAAATGGCGGCGCTGTCCTGCGCAAGCTTGGTCCCGCCCAGGATCTGGAATGCCATCCATAGCGCCACCATGCTGTACAACAGGCGCGGCAGCCACGTCATCATCTCGCGCTGGATCTGCGCCAGCGCTACGCTCTCGGCATCGGCATGGCGCTGCAGCATCGCGGCCAGCGTGCCGCTTTCCTCACCAAGGTGGACCATGGCATGCAGCTGCGCCTTGTCGACCAGGCGCAGGGCCGCCACGGCCGACGACAGGGGCGCGCCCGACTGCACGGCCGGCAGCAGTGCATGCAGGTCGCGGCGCACCAGCTGGTTGTCGACCGTGGCCACGGCCACCGGCAGCGCCTCGAACAGCGACAGTCCGGCCTGCAGCAGCAGCGCCAGGCTCTCGACAAAGTCGCGCGTATTGCGGCGCAGGTGGACTTTGCCGACTATGGGCAGTGCGAGCAGCAGGCGTTCGAGCGTGGCGCGCCCGACGCCCGGCTCGCCGCTGGCAAACCAGGCGCTGGTGCGCATGACAAGCATGCCGGCCGTGGCCAGCAAGACCAGCGGCAGCAGCGCCTTGGCCAAGTAAAGCGTCGGCTTGAGTGCACCGGAAAACAGTTGGGGCAGCGGCTGCACGAACAGCGCGATGGCCAGCACTGCGCCCGGCAGCATCAGGCGCGAGCGCAGCGCGCGCTGTTGGGCGGCAGCGCCGGCCAGGCTGCGCGCGAGGCGTTCGTAGGTGGTTTGCGCGGTGCCGGCGGCAAAGGCGGCGCGCAGCAAGCGTGTTTCAAATAGCGTAAACAAACCGCTGCGCGACCCGGCGCCCGGCACGTCCACGCCGCGCCCGCACAGGTCGCGAAACGCCTCGACCCGCCCGCGCAGGGTAGGCCCCAAATCGAGCAGCGCATGGGCGCGCTCGGCCGGCATACCCGCTTTTTCCATGGCCCCCAGGTGCTGGAACAGCAGGGCGCGAACGGGCAAGGAAAGCGGTGGAAAGCGTCTCATGACATCGATTGTGGCACAGGCCAGGCAAGCCGGCCAAAATCGGCTAAGATTGCATTTCGCTCCTGCACCCAACTGCAAAGGAATGCCATGATCGACCTGTATTCAGCGGCCACACCGAACGGCCACAAAATTTCGATTGCGCTGGAAGAATTGGCGCTGCCGTACCAGCTGCACACGCTCGACCTGCTCCAGGGTACCCAGAAGGAGCCCTGGTTCCTGGCGCTGAACCCGAACGGGCGCATTCCCGCCATCGTCGACCGCGCCGAGGACAATTTCGCGGTCTTCGAATCGGGCGCCATCCTGGTCTACCTGGCCGAAAAGACCGGCCGCCTGATGCCGCCCGACGCCAAGGGCCGCGCGCAGGTGCTGCAGTGGCTGATGTTCCAGATGGGTGGCGTGGGCCCGATGATGGGACAGGCCAACGTGTTCTATCGCTATTTTCCGGAAAAAATCCAGAGTGCCATCGACCGCTACCAGGGCGAGAGCCGGCGCCTGTTTGGCGTTCTTGACGCGCGCTTGCAAGAGCACGAATACCTGGCGGGCGACTATTCAATCGCCGACATCGCCAACTGGGCCTGGGTGCGCACCCATAAATGGTCGGGCGTCTCGCTTGACGGCTTGCCCAGCCTGCAGCGCTGGGTCGATGCGATCCGGGCCCGCCCGGCGGTGCAAAAAGGGATTTTGATGCCGGCATCTGAACGCGACCTCGAAAAAGCCGAAGGCGAGACCGCTAGGGAATTTTCCGAAAAGGCGCGCAGCATGCTTGAAACGGGCCAGTCGGCCAAACGATAACAATAACGATAACAGGAGAACCGCATGAAGCTTTACGTCAGCAACTACGCACCGAACCCGCGTCGAGTGGCGATGTTCATCGCCGAAAAAGGCATTACCGGCATCGAGAGCATTCACGTCGATCTGGCCGCCAATGAACACAAGAGCGACAGCTTTCGCGCCAAAAATCCGATGGCGCGCACGCCCGCGCTGGAGCTCGACGACGGGCGCGTACTGTCCGAGTCGCGCGCGATCTGCAGTTATCTGGAAGGGCTCTATCCGCAGCCTAACCTGATGGGCGAGAGCTTTGAAGAGCGCGCTTTTATCGAGATGGCCGACCGCCGGGCGGAGCTCAATCTGCTGCTCGGCATTGCCAACTGCGTGCGCCATACGCACCCGGCGCTGGCCCATCTGGAGCAGCCGCAGTTTGCCGACTTTGGCGTTTCGCAAGGCGACAAGATGCGCGAGAATGCGCGCTGGCTCGACGCGCAGCTGGCCACGCAGCCGTATATTGCGGGCGAACGCTTTACCGTGGCCGATATCACGGCGTTTTGCGCACTGGAGTTCGGGCGCGGACTCATGAAGTTCAAGCCGGGCGCCGAAGGCTTGCACCATTTGCAGGCGTGGCGCGACCGGATTGCCAAGCGGCCTTCCGCGTTGGTGAAGTAGGCCGTATTCCTGGCCGCGCATTGGTGGCCGCGCATTGGTGGCGCGCATTTGTGGCCGCTTAGTGGCCGCTTAGTGGCCGCTTAGTGGCGGCCTACTGTTGGAAACATCGCGTGCCGCCGGTCTCTCAATTGCTGGTGGGACCTTGCAGATTGTGGTGCGCCTGCAGCAGCGCGAGCATGCCGTCGGCCTGCAAGGGAGCGCTGAGTAGTTCGCCCTGGTACTGGTCGCAGCCGAGCGCGGTGAGTACGCTCAGCTGGTCTGCCCGGTGCACGCCCTTGGCCAGCACGCGCATGCCGAGCGCGCGGCCAAGGTGGGTGATCGCGGCCAGCATGTCGGCGCCGCCGTCAGCGCCGCTCTGGGCCACGAACGCGGCATCGATCTTGAGCAGGTCGAGCGAGAGGTTGCGCAAGGTGGCCAGCGAGGTGCCGGCGCTGCCGAAATTGTCGACGGCCAGGCGCACGCCGGCGTCCTTGAGCTCGCGCAGCACCGGTCCGACGTCGCCCGCGCCCACCAGCAAGGATTCGGGGATGGACAATTCCAGCCAGTCCGGGTCCAGCGCGCACGTGCGCAGATGGGCCAGCACGCGCGCCGCCAGCTCGGCGCACAAGGCCGGCGCGGCCAGTTCGACCGAGATCGACAGCCCGGCCAGATTCAGCCCGGCCGCATGCCATTGCCCGAACTTGGCGCAGGCAGCGCCAATGCTCCATTCGCAGACCTGGGCGAGCAATTCGCGCTCGGTGATAAAAGGCAGGAATACGCCTGCGGCGAGCAGGCCGTGCTGCGGGTGGCGCCAGTGCAGCAGCGCTTCCACGCCGCACAGGGCGCCGTCTGGCAGGCAGGCGCGCGGCTGGTAGTGCAGTTCGAGTTCGGCGCCGGCCAGCGCCAGCTGCAGTTCGCTGACCCAGCGCGCGCGCTCGATTTCGCGGGCGTTGAGCTCCTCGCGGAAAAACTCGATGCTGCCGCGCCGGTTCTGCTTGGCGTGGTACATCGCGGTGTCGGCGTTTTTCATCAGCTGCGCGGCATTGCCCGCGTCTTGCGGGTACAGGCCGATGCCGATGCTGGTCGAGGTGTGCACGCGGTGGCCGTTGATGTCGAACGGGTGGTGGTGGGCCTGTTCGATCTTGCGCGCCACGCGCGCCGCATTGGTGGCCGCGCCGGCGCCGGCCAGCAGCACCACGAATTCGTCGCCGCCCAGGCGCGCCACCACGTCCGAGACGCGCACCGCTGCCAGCAGGCGCGCGGCCACCTGGCGCAGCAGTTCGTCGCCCACTTCGTGGCCCAGCGTGTCGTTGATCGACTTGAACTTGTCCAGGTCCAGGAACAGCAGGGCAAACTCGCTCTTGCCGCGGTCGGCGGTGGCCACTGCATGCTCGAGCTGCTGGATCAGCGAGCGCCGGTTGACCAGGTTGGTGAGCGGATCGCGGATCGACAGCGCGTGGGCGCGTTCTTCGGCCGTCTTGCGCACGGCGACTTCCTGCTGCAGCTCGCCATTGATGCGTTCGAGGTCTTGCAAGCGCTGCACGCGCAGATCCTGGTTCAGGCGCGACAGTTCGTCGGTCTTGGCCTGCAGTTCCAGGTTGCGCTTGGTCAGTTCGACGAACACCGCCACCTTGGTCTGCAGCACCTGCGCAATCACCGGCGTAAACAGATAGTCGGCCGCGCCCTTGCGGTAGCCCTCGAGGCGGTGCATCTCGTCGGCATGATGGGCGGTGATGAAAATGATGGGCACCGCACTGGAGCGTTCGCGCGAATGGATCGCGTCGGCGGTCTCGAAGCCGTCCATGCCCGGCATGTTCACGTCGAGCAAGATGACGGCAAATTCATGCTTGAGGACCTGGCGCAGCGCTTCCTGCCCCGAGGTTGCCGTGATCAACGCGTACTGGCTGGCTTCGGCCGCAGCCAGCAGCACGCTCTCGAGCGCCATCAGGCTCGCGGCATCGTCATTGACCAGAAGGACTTTGGGAATATGCACGGCGGATGGGATCGCTGAAGTTGGGTTGCGGATCACAATGTTACATCACGATGGCAAGCACCGACGCGCATTCTAGCTTCCATGCGGTAATAAATAGTGCATTTTGGAAAAACTGCGTGCAAGATGGTTGGCGAAACAAGGATCTCCTCGCCCGAGGATATTGCCAATTAAGTTTCCTAACGCACGCTTGCCATGCATGTTGCGTTGCACTATTCCAACGTCGACGTCAATGAATGAGTGAGAGAACGACCAACATTTACTTGCTGTAAGATCAATAGGCGTCTTACTTGTTCAAGTGGCGTAGTTTTGGTCAATTGATAACGTGATTGTTAGTCATAATTTATTGAGTTATGGTGTAAATGCAATTACGATCTGGTCTCAGTACATCACTTATTTGTGAAAAGTGTAAAAAGGATGGGTGTATGGTTGAGCTAGGTCAGCTGACGACGCTGTTAAAGAGTAGTACCGAAGCGGCTTGGCAAGCGTCGTTATTTTCGCTCGCGCAAAGCCAGGGCTTCGACCAAGTGCTGTACGGCGCCGTGGCGTCGAAACATGCGAAGCTGGAAAATGCTTTTTTGCATAGCAATTATTCGAGCGCGTGGCGCGAACGCTATGACGCCGACAAGCTGGCCTATGTCGACCCGACCGTGGCGCACTGCCTGGCAAGTTCAGTGCCTATTGTGTGGGAGCCCGACACCTTTTGCACCCCGGCGCAGCGCAATCTCTATGAGGAAGCGTGCGGCCATGGCATCCGCTGCGGCATCACATTTCCCATTCATGGGCCAAGCGGAGAATTTGGGGTGGTCAGTTTTGCCACCGACGCCAAGCCGAACGCCGATTTCGACGACAACCTGATCAACCTGATGCCGGCGCTGTCGCTGATCCGCGACTATGCTTTCGAATCGTCGCTCAAGTTCATTCACGCCCAGAACAGCGCCGAGCCGGCGCCGCGCCTGACCAAGCGCGAGCTGGAGGTGCTCAACTGGGTCATGGTGGGTAAATCGTCGTGGGAAATTTCCAAGATCACCGTTTGCTCGGAGGCGACGGTGAACTTTCACATCGGGAACATCCGGCAAAAGTTCAACGTCAATACCCGCCAGCAAGCCCTGGTGAAGGCCATCAGCATGGGAATCCTTACCCCGGAAGATCACCATCGCTAAGGCGCCCCTTGACGTACAGCTTGACCAGGATCGCCACCGGCGGCGGGATGCCCAGCCCGGTCTCGAAACGGCTGCCGCTCGACTGGGTCACGCCAAAACGGCCCCAAAACTTTTCCTGGCTCTCGCGTTTGCTGATGCGAAATTTCTTGAGGTCCCCATGTAGGGTCGACGCCGTCGAGGCAGCCTGGCTGTCGTGCCCGCTGGCCGCTGCCGTGTTGACGCCGGCAATTGCCTGGTACGTGAAGTCATCGTCCTTTGCCATACATTTCCCCTCGAACAAAAATGCAGTATTCCACCCAGCGCCATTTGCAGCCACCTAGCAACACTGCTAGTTATGCTCGTATCCTTTTTGCATGATTCTTTATGCGGGCGGCATAACTCAACTGGGGAGCTTCACTATGGCACTGCACATACGAATTGCACCACGACGTGACTTTAAATCCCGCGATTTGTGGGAAATGCACACCTTGCGGGCCAAGGTGTTCAAAGACCGGCTCGGTTGGGAAGTGCCGGTCATGAGCGGCATGGAGATCGATGGCTACGACGCGCTGGAGCCGTGGTACATGATGATCCGCGAACCCGGCGGTGGAACGCTGCGCGGTTGCTGGCGCCTGTTGCCCACTTTGGGCCCGTACATGCTCAAGGATTCGTTTGCGCAGCTGCTGCACGGCCAGGGCGCGCCCGAGGACGAGCGCATCTGGGAGCTGAGCCGGTTCGCCATCGAAACCGGCGGCGACGCCCGCTTCGGCTTTTCCCAGATCACCATGGAATCGATCGGCGAAATCATCAGTTACGGCTACCACGCCGGCATCGACCAGTACGTGACCGTCACTACCACGGCCATCGAGCGCCTGCTGCGCCGCGCCGGGGTGGTCACGCGCCGCTTCGGGGCGCCGCTGCAAATTGGCGTTGAGCAGGCCGTCGCGCTGTATGTGGATGTGGGCGCCACCCACGCCGTCATGTTCGACACCCGCCTCGCGTCTTAGCGTCCGGTCTTGGCGTCCGGTTTTAGCGTTCGGTCTTTGCGTCCGGTTTAGCGTCGTTTCCTGGCGCCTTGCCGTGCACCTGCTGGTGCATTCGCCTGGCCGGGGCGCAGCCTGTCCGCGCTGGCCGCCAGCGCGCGCCATTGCGTCAGGGCGGTGCGCAGCTGGGCCTCGACCGGGCCGACGCCATTGGGCTCCTCGGCCAGCACCCGTTTCAGCTCGTGCAGCTCGTAGAGCATGCTGGCCGCGCCGGCCTGGGCGGCCCGAATGCCCCCCGCCATGCGTTCCAGCGCATTCAGGTAGCCGGACAGCGAGGGCATCAAGTTTTGCAGGTAGTGCGCTTCGCCACGGTTGGACGCCTGTTCTGCCTGCAGGTAGTCGAGCTGGCGCCGCACGCCTTCAAGGGCGCTGCGGTGCAAGGCGATTTCCTGGCGAATCTGCTCGGCGTGGGGGCCTTGCAGCCAGTAGGCGTCCTGGCGCATGGTGGCGTCGTCGAGCTTGCTTTGCAGCGTGCTGGCTTGCTGCGACAGCAGGAAGGTATGCACGTGGTCCGCTTGCAAGCGTTCGCTCAGCAGCAAAGTATCGGACTCGAGTTCGCGCGTGGCGCCGGCCATGTTCCCCAACTGCTCATCCAGATCGGCGGCCAGCATTTGCAGCGACGCGGCCGGCGCCCCCATGCGCCGCAGCAATGCCTGCACCACGCGCGTGGCCGCCTGGCCGCCGTCCACGCGCCGGTTGGCCAGCGCTTCCATGGTGAAAGGCCGGGCCAGGCTGGCGCCCACGTGCGTTAGCGCTTCGACCGCCTCGAGCAGGGCGGGGCGGGTGTGCCGGCTCCAGTTGCTCGCCAGTGTCTTGACGGTAGCCAGGTAGCGGGTGACGGCGGGGCGCGCCACCGCGCTCGTTTCCGGCAGGCGCACGATGGCGCGCGAGAGCAAGTCGACGTGGAACGCCAGCTCCACCATGATGCAGGCGCCGGCGCCGATGGCCCCGCACCAGAATGCGCCGTCCGGGCTCGGCTGGCCTTCGAACGGCAAGCCCCTCGGACGTGCGGCGCCCACCTGGCGCGGCTGCTGTGCTGTGCTGTTGCTCATGCCATTCTCCTGTCCGGTCGTGATATTTGCCAAGCGGCAGCTTGTGCAAATCGATAGTAGGTGACGATGCTTTTCGGCTCTTGATCGGGATCAAGCACCTACGCTAGAGCCCGAACGGCGCGGCGGCCGGGTTGTCTGACAGCTAACAATGGAGGAACTATGGCGACACCGAAGAGCAAATGGGACGTGGAACGCGCCGCCGCTTGGCTGCGCAGGCATGCATGGGGCGCTTGCGGCGAGGAACGCAGCCCGGCGCTGGGGGCGGCGGTGGTGGCCGCCGTGGTGCACAGCGCAGCGCAGCTGACGCCGCTGTTGGGCCAGAGCCAGGGCGGCCAGAGCGAGAGCCAGGAGCAAAGCCAGGCCCACGGCCCGAATCTGGACCCGAGTGGCGACCAGGCTCCGAGCCTAGCTCAGACCCAGGCCCAAACTGAGGCTCGGAACCAGGATCACGACGACGGCAGCGACCAGGATGGCGACGACGAGATCGACATCGCCGGCTGGCCGGCGCTGGTCGCCCCATTCTACGATTGAGGAGAAGCGCGATGAATCGCATGCAAGAGCGGTTGGAGGTCAGCGTGCCCGCGCCGCTGCGTGACATTTTTGCCGAGTGGGCCGAGACGTGCGACCCCGGCGCGCTGTGCCAGGGCGGCGCCGATCCGCACGCCAGCGCCCGGCTGTACCGCGCGCTGTCGCGCTCTTCCAGCCGCACGGTCCTGGCGCGCCAGGCGCTGGCCCGCATCTACGCCGACGCGCTGGTCAACATGGAGTTCGGGCAGTTCGCCGAGCTGCGGCGCGAGGGCGCGCAAGTGTTTCCCTGGATCGCCCAGGTCATTGCGTCCGATCCGGTGCTGCGTGCCCAGTTGGACTAGGGCAAACGGCCTAGCTCGGCCTGCAGGAACGCATAGGTCAGCGCCCACATGCGCGCCTGTTGGGCGTTGTCGGCCGCGCCGGCATGGCCGCCCTCCAGGTTTTCCCAGTACAGCACGTCGTGGCCCTGCTGCTGCATCAGCGCCACCATCTTGCGCGCGTGGGCGGGGTGCACGCGATCGTCGCGGGTGGACGTGGTAAACAGCACGCGCGGGTAGCGCTTGTCCGGCGCCACGTTATGGTAGGGCGAATAGCGGGCGATGTAGTCCCATTCCGCGTCCAGGTCCGGGTCGCCGTATTCGCCCATCCATGAGGCGCCCGCCAGCAGCCGGTGGTAGCGCCGCATGTCGAGCAGCGGCACCTGGCACACGACCGCTTGGAACAGTTCCGGGCGCTGGGTCATGACGGCGCCCACCAGCAAGCCGCCATTGCTGCCGCCCATGATGCCCAGGTGGCGCGCGCTGGTGACTTTGCGCGCGGCCAGGTCTTCGGCCACGGCGATGAAGTCGTCAAAGGCGTTTTGCCGGTGCTGCTTGAGCGCCCCCTGGTGCCAGCGCGGGCCGAATTCCCCGCCGCCGCGAATGTTGGCCAGCGCATACACGCCGCCTGCGCTCAGCCACGCCGCGCCGGTGACGGCGCTGTAACTGGGTTTCAGGGAAATTTCAAAGCCGCCTTAGCCGTACAGCAGGGTCGGATTGCTGCCGTCAAGCAGCGTGTCCTTGTCCATGACCAGAAAATACGGCACCGGTGTGCCGTCGCGCGAGGCGGCATGCTGCTGGCTGACCGTCAGGCGCGAGGCGTCGAACAGCGCCGGCAAGGCCTTGAGCAGCTCGCGTTCATCGGTGCCGGCGCGGCCCAGGTACAGGCTGGTCGGCGTCAGGAAGTCATTGACGCTGAGAAAATATTCATCCGAGCCATGCCGGTCGACGGGCGCCACGCCCAGGCTGCCCAGCGCCGGCGCGTCGACCACGCGCCGGCTCCAGGCGCCGTCAAGCTCGGTCAGTTCGACGATGCGGTTGGCCACGTTGTCCAGTTCGGTCAGCAGCAAGGCGCTGCGCGTCATCGCCACCGCGTCCAGCGAGCGCGCCGCGCTGGGTGCAAACAGCACGGCAAAGTCGCGCTCGCCGCGCAGGAAGCGCGCCAGCGCGATGGCAAGCAGCGCGCCTTGCGGATAGGTGCGGCCGACCGTCTCCCAATCAGCGCGCAGTTCGATCACCAACTGGTCGCGCACGGTAAAGGCGTTGGCGCTGTCGGGCTTGTCGATCTTGAGCAATGTGTCGCCCTGGCGCAGGAACAGTTCGCTTGCGTAAAAGCTCAGCTGGCGTTGCACGAACTGCATTTCGTGGCCGGGCGTGAAAACCTTGTAGGCCGACGCGCTCAGGTCGTCCTCGGCGGCTTCATAGACAATCCTGGCGTGTTCCAGCGGCGTGCCGCGCCGCCATTCGCGCACCATGCGCGGATAGCCGGAACTGGTCATGGAGCCGGGACCGGTGTCGGTGCCCACCAGCAGCGTGTCGCGGTCAATCCAGCCCACGTCGCTCTTGGCCTGCGGCAGCGCGAAGCCACCTTCGACGAATGCGCGGGCCGTGACGTCAAATTCGCGCACCACGGTGGCGTCGCCGCCGCCGCGCGAGAACGAGAGCAGGCAGTGGTCAGTCTTGGCCTCGGCATCGGACTCGGCCTCAGCCGGCAAGGGCAAAAAACGCGCGCCGGCCCAGACCCAGTTTTCGCCTTCATCGCGCGCCAGCGCATCCAGGTCGAGCACGGTTTCCCACGAGGGCGTGGCTAGCCGGTACTGGGCCAGGGTCGTGCGGCGCCAGATGCCGCGCACATGGTCCTCGTCACGCCAGAAATTGTAAAAATACGCAGCATGCTTGGCCACATGAGCAATCCGTTCGCGCGCATTGAGAATGGCCGCCAGGCGCGCTTGCAGGGGTGCGTACGCCGGCGCGCCTTCCAGCTCGGCCAGCGTGACGGCATTGCGTTCGCGTACCCAGGCCAGGGCGGCGTCCCCATCGACCTCTTCCAGCCAGGCGTGCGGATCATGCGGTAATGACATCAGGTGCTCCCAAAACAGGCGCGGCCAGCGCGGCCGGAAGGCAATCGTAGCATCATTGTCACGTCCTTTCATGCAGGCGCACACACAAGTATTTATCAATTGCATGTTCGCTGCACCCCAAGTAACCTTGAGACCGGGACCACTGGCAGGGTTTGCCGTACCGAAACGATGAACGACTCAGGATGACCCAATCGACGCGCACGACAGGGAGCATGGGCAAGATCTGGCCAGCCGCGCCGGGCCTGCTGATGGCTGGCGCCGGCTGCGCGCTGTCCTTGCTGGTGGGCGTACTGATGTACCTCGGCGTCGAGCGCGCCGTCAGCGCCGACGCGCGTCAGCAGTTCGACGCGGCGGCGCGCAGCGCGCAGTCGCGCCTGGACGCCGGCATCCGTTCCCATACCGACCTGTTGCGCGGCGTCGCCGCCCTGTTCCAAAGTGCCGACACGCCGCCGGGCCGGCTGCAGTTTCGCCGCTACGTGGCCGGCCTGGCGCTGCACAAAAACGCTCCCGCGATCGACACCATCTCGTTTGCCAGTTACGTCAGCGACGCCGGGCGCGATCGGTTTGTCGCCGCCGTGCGCGCCGACCGCAGTGCCGACGCCGGCGGCTATCCGGATTTTACGATCCACCCGCCCGGCCGGCGCCAGGCATATACCGTGCTCAACTACATAGAGCCGACCGCGCCCCACCTGGCACGGATGGGCATGGATGTGAGCGCGGACCCGGTCGAGGCGGCCGCGCTCGACAACGGGCGCGACCATGCGCAGCTGAGCACCTCCGGCCTGCCGGTAACGATTGCGCTGCCCGCGCCGCATCTTGGGCTGTCGATGCGCCTGCCGGTGTACCGCAATGGCGTGCTGCCGGCGACCGTGGAGGCGCGCCGCGCCGCCTACATCGGTGCGGTGGGCATCGGCTTTTCGGTGCCGTCGCTGGTGCAGGGGACGCTTGACGAAGCCGTGTTGCGCGGCATGCACGTGGCCGTCTACGCGGACGCCGCGCTCGACCCGGAAAAGCGCTCGCTGGTGATCGGCAAGGATGACCGCTTGCTGTTTGCCCAGAGCGGCCGGCTCGCGCAAGCCGGCGACCCCGATGATGCCACTTGCGCGCGCTACGAGACCGTGCTGCCGGTCGACTTCAATGGCAGCCTGTGGAAGGCCCGGTTCCAGGTGTGCAGAAGCGACCTGCTGACCACCTTCGAGCGCTACGCGGGGCGTATTGCACTGCTTGCAGGCACGGCCGGGACCATGCTGATCTACGCCTTTTTCTACACCTTGTTCCGCTCGCGCCGCAGCGCCATCGCACAGCGCTTGCTGCTCGACTCCGTACTCGACAGTGTGGCCGCGCACGTCTACATGAAAGACCGGGAGCGGCGCTACCTGTATATCAATGCCGTGACGGCCGAGGCGATGGGTTTGCCGGCCGACCAGGTGATCGGCAAGCTCGACCGGGAAGTATTCCCGCAGGAAAAGGCGGACGCGTATTGGGAACAGGACAAGCAAATTTTCATTGACGGCGTGCGCCAGGGCGGGCGGGTGGAGCAATTCACCCAGATCGACGGCGACGTGCGCCAGCTCTGGTCGATCAAGGTACCGATCATGCAGGACGGCCAGGTGGCCGCCGTGATCGGCTTGTCGACCGACGTGACGGAACTGCACAAGCTCAAGGCCGAGGCAGACGCGGCCAACCGGGCCAAGAGCAACTTCTTGTCCAATATGAGCCATGAAATCCGTACCCCGATGAACAGCATCATCGGCATGTCGCACTTGGCGCTCAAGTCGGTCACCAACCCCAAACAGCGCGACTACCTGGAAAAAATTTACCATGCAAGCGCTCATCTGCTGGGCATCATCAACGACATTCTGGACTTTTCAAAGATCGAGGCCGGCAAATTGGAGCTTGAAGTGCTCGACTTCAGCCTGGCCGGCTTGATGCAAAATATCGTCAACCAGCTTGGCGACGCGGCCGCCAACAAGCAGCTCACGCTGGTGGTGGACATCGACGCTGCGCTGGCGCACCCGCTGCGCGGCGATCCGCTGCGCCTGGAGCAGGTGCTGCTCAACTTTGCCGGCAATGCGATCAAATTTTCCGACAGCGGCGCCATCACGATGCGCGCGCGCCTGCTGGGCGAGGTGCAGGGCGAGGGGCAGGGCGAGGGGCAGGGCCAGGCCCTGGTGCGCTTCGAGGTGCAGGACAACGGCATCGGCATCAGCGCGGCCGAGGTGGCCGAGCTGTTCACCTCCTTCCACCAGGCCGACCCGTCAACGACGCGCAAATACGGCGGCACGGGCCTGGGCCTGGCGATCAACAAGCAGTTGGCCGAGTTGATGGGCGGCGCGGTCGGCGTCGACAGTGCGCCCGGCCGCGGCAGCACCTTCTGGTGCACCGCGCGCCTGGGCAAGGCGCTGCACTTCCTGCCGGCCAATCCGGGTGCGGTGCGGGCCGACGTGCTGGCCTGCCTGAACGGCGCCTACATATTGCTGGTCGAAGACAATCTCTTCAGCCAGCAGGTGGGCCAGGAGCTGCTCGAACAAGTGCATGCGACCGTGATAGTGGCCAGCAACGGCAAGGAAGCGATCGACCTGATGCTCAAGCACCGCTTCGACTGCGTGCTGATGGACGTGCAGATGCCGGTGATGGACGGCTTCGAGGCGAGCCGCATGATCCGCGCCGACCCGCGCCTGCGCGACGCGGTGGTCATCGCAATGACGGCCAACGCCGGCAAGGACGACCAGGCCAACTGCATGGCCGCCGGCATGGACGAATTTGTCACCAAGCCGATCGCGCCCAATGTGCTGTTCGAAGTGATCGCCAAATGGCTGCGCGCGCGTCCGGTGCGCGGCGGGCGGCGCATGCCTCCTCCGGCGCCGCGCGCGGGACCAGCCATGCTTTTGCCCGTGCCCGTGCCCGTGCCTGCGGCTGCGGCTGCGGCTGCGCCTGCGGCGCTGATCGACGTCGCCGCGCTGGCACTCACCTTCGGCGGCAATCCCGTCAAAATGCGCAAATACGCCTTGCTTTTCATCGACTCGGCGCACGACGCCATGCGTGATATCCAGGATGCGCTTGCACACGCCGACAGCGCTCGCCTGGCCGACCTCGGGCACCGCCTCAAGTCTTCGGCCAGGGCGGTTGGCGCGATCAGCTTTGCCGAGCTGTGCGAAGCGCTGGAAGCGCAGCGCGGGCAGGCATCGATGGACCAGGCTGGCCCGGTGGTGGCGCGCCTGGCGGCGCTGCTAGAATTGCTGGCTGAACATATTGAACAGGAAGTCGCCTTGCCGCAGGTTTGAACGCGCTTTCTCTACCGCCTTGCGGCTAAAACTAGTATGCTGTGCCGCTGCGCATCCGCGCGTCTTCCCGGAGCACCATGTCTTTACCCGTAACACCCGGACTTCTTATTCTTCACGGTAATGAATTGGAGCAATTGCGTGCGGCCGTGTTCGGCTGGCTGCGCAAGCATCCGCTCGCGCCGCTGGAAACCGAGACCATCCTGGTGCAGTCGAACGGCGTGGCCGAATGGCTGAAAATTGCGCTGGCCAAGGAACTGGGCGTGTGCGCGGCCACGCGCGTGGCGCTGCCGGCGCGCTTTTTGTGGGAAGCCTATCGCGGCATGCTGGGGCGCGAATTGGTGCCGAAGCGCTCGCCGTATGACAAAGGACCGCTCACGTGGCGCTTGATGCGCCTGCTGCCGGCACTGCTGGCCGAGCCGGTGTTCCAACCGCTGCGCCATTTTCTGGGTGACGGCGACCCGGAACGGCGCCTGCAGTTGGCCGAACGGCTGGCCGACCTGTTCGACCAGTACCAGGTCTACCGGGCCGACTGGCTGGACGACTGGAGCGCCGGGCGCGACCTGCTGCGCAATGCGCGCGGCGAGGCGCTGGCGCTGCCGCACGACCAGCGCTGGCAGGCGCAGCTCTGGCGCGCCGTGCACGACGACTTGCCGCCTTCCCAGCGCGACTCGGGCCGCGCCACCATCCACCAGCGGTTTGTGGACGCCAGCGCGCACGGCGAACCGGCGGGGACACTGCCGCGCCGGGTGGTCCTGTTCGGCATGTCGACCTTGCCCTACCAGACCTTGCAGGCCGTGGCGGCGCTGGCGCGCCATACGCAGGTGCTGCTGGCCGTGCCCAATCCGTGCCGCTTTTACTGGGGCGACATTATCGAAGGGCGCGAACTGCTGCGCGCCGCCCACAAACGCCAGCGCCAGAAGGGCGGGATCGACCTGTCGACGGTGCCGCTGGAAGAACTGCACGCCCACAGCCATCCGCTGCTGGCAAGCTGGGGCCGGCAAGGACGCGATTTCGTCCGCATGCTCGACGAATTCGACAACGCCCAAACTGATGACGGCGCAGGCGCCAGCCATATGCGCCTGGACCTGTTTGGCGAAGGCGAGGGTTCGACCATGCTCGAGCAGGTGCAAGCTGCCGTGCGCGACCTGCTGCCCCTGCACGAGCATCCCCCTCGCGTAGTGGCGCCAGGCGACCGTTCGATTGACTTTCACGTCGCCCACAGCGTGCAGCGCGAAGTGGAAGTGCTGCACGACCAGCTGCTGACATGGTTTGCCGCCGGCGCCAAACTGCGCCCGCGTGACGTGGTGGTGATGGTGCCGGACATCGACACTTTTTCGGCGGCCATTCACGCCGTGTTCGACCAGCACAAGCGCAGCGACCCGCGCTTCATCCCGTTCGAAATCGGCGACGTCAAGGACCGCAGCGTCAACCCGCTGCTGGTCGCCCTCGAATGGTTGTTGCGACTGCCCCAGCAGCGCTGCCGCCAGAGCGAAGTGCGCGACCTGCTCGACGTGCCGGCGCTGGCCGCGCGCTTTGGCCTGGCCGGCGACGACCTGGCCACGCTGGGGCACTGGATTGAAGGGGCCAGCGTGCGCTGGGGCCTGGACCAGGCACATCGTGCCGGCCTGGGCTTAGGTTTCGCGGGCGAGCAAAATGCGTGGATTTTCGGCGTGCGCCGCATGCTGCTGGGGTACGCCTGCGGCGCGGGCGCCAACTTCCAGCAGATCGAACCGTATCCGGAAGTGGGCGGGCTCGATGCCGCGCTGGCCGGTTCGCTCGCGCAGCTGATCGAAACGCTGCTGGCGTGGCGCGCCTTGTTGTCCGAGGCGCGCACGCCGGCCGATTGGGGCGTGCAGGCGCGCGCCATGCTGGCCGCGTTTTTTGACGCCGCCGAAGAGGGCGACCGGCTGACGCTCGGGCAACTCAACGAAGCGCTGCAAAGCTGGTTAGAGACGTGCGACGACGCCGGCTTTGAGGAAGCGGTGCCGCTGGCGGTGCTGCGCGAAGCCTGGCTGGGCGCGCTCGACGAGCCCACCTTGAACCACCAGTTTGTGTCGGGCGGCGTGACGTTTTGCACCCTGATGCCGATGCGCGCGGTGCCGTTTCGGGTGGTGTGCCTGCTCGGCATGAACGACGGCGACTTTCCGCGCCGGGCGCGCCAGGCCGACTTCGACTTGCTGGCGCTGCCCGGCATGGCGCGCCCGGGCGACCGCTCGCGGCGCGATGACGACCGCTATCTGATGCTGGAGGCGCTGCTGGCCGCGCGCGACAAGCTGTACGTGAGCTGGGTCGGGCGCAATGTGCGCGACAACAGCGTGCAGCCAGCGTCGGTGCTGGTCTCGCAGCTGCGCGACTACCTGGGTGCCGGCTGGCAAATCGACGTGGCGCAGCTCACCACCGAGCACGCGCTGCAGCCGTTCAGCCGGCGCTATTTTGAAGCAGGCGGCTTGCTGACCTACGCCGGCGAATGGCGCGCCGCCCACGGCGACCAGGCTGCCACCGCCGCCGTGCCGCTGCCCCCGTTCGAGATTGAACCCGACTATTCGCTGCGCCTGGGCGAGCTGGCCAATTTTCTGCGCCAGCCGGCCCGCTATTTTTTCAAGCGCCGCCTGGGCGTGTCGTTCGCGGAACCGGACCTGGTGGGCGAGGACGAAGAACCGTTTTCGCTCGACGCACTGGAGCGCTATTTTCTTGAAGACAGCCTGCTCGACGACGCGGGCGAGCCGGAGTCGCTGGACCAGGTGCGCGCCACGCTCACGCAGCGCGCCGAGCGGCTGGCGCGCGAAGGCGTGCTGCCGATCGGGCTGATCGGCCAGCAGTGGCAGCGCCAGCTGGTCGAAGCGCTGGTGCCGGTGCGCACTGCCTGGCTCACGCTGGGCGCGCGCTTTACGCTTGCCGCGCCCAAGCTGGCCGTCAACCTGGTCTTTGAGGGCATCCATCTGGACGATTGGATCGACAAGTTGCGGGTGGGTTCGGCGAGCACGGTGGGCGATACTGCCTGGCTGATGCAAGTCTCGTCCAAGGTAATGGACAAAAAAGGCGGCGTGCGCGGCGACAAGCTGATTGCGCCGTGGCTGCGCCAGCTCGCCTGCGCCGCGGTTGGCCGGCGCGTGACGGGCTACCTGGTCGCGCGCGACGCGATTTTGACGATGGCGCCGCTCGAGCAGGCGGCAGCTTGCGGCGCGCTCGCGCAACTGGTGGCGCTGTGGCGGCGCAACCTCGACCAGCCGCTGCCGGTCGCCTGCAAGAGCGCGCTGGCGATGCTGCAAGACGGCGACGCGCGCACGGTCTACGATGGCGGCTTTGAACTGTCCGGCGAAGTCGATGACCTGTGCCTGGCGCGCCTGTGGCCGGACTTTAACGCGCTGCTGGCCAGCGGCGAGTGGGCCGGGAACAACGAAGCGCTGTATGGGCCGCTGGCGCGCTGGCTCGATGAGCACGTGCTGGTGGAGCCGCACGAGGAGAATCCATGAGCGAACTGCTGGACGCCATGACTTTCCCGCTGCACGGCTCGCGCCTGATCGAGGCCAGCGCCGGCACCGGAAAAACCTGGACCATTGCCGCGCTGTACCTGCGCCTGGTGCTCGGGCACGGCGGCGCCGCAGGTTTTGCGCGCGCGCTTGCCCCGTCCGAAATTTTGGTCATGACGTTTACACGCGCCGCCACGCGCGAACTGTCGAACCGCGTGCGCGAACGCCTGATCGAAGCGGCCGCGTACTTCCGCGGCGAGCGCGCAATCGACGACGATCTGTTGGCGTCCTTGAGCGCCTCGTACGCCAGCGACGGCGAGCGGCGCCTGGCCGCGCACCGCCTGCTCATGGCCGCCGAAACGATGGACGAAGCGGCCATCTTCACCATCGACGCATGGTGCCAGCGCATGCTGCGCGAGCACGCCTTTGACAGCGGCAGCCTGTTCGACGAAGAACTGGTCAGCGACGAGCATGCGCTGTTTGAAGACGCGGCCCACGACTACTGGCGCCAGAATGTGTATCCGCTGGGCGCGGGCGCCTTGGGCACACTGCTCGCTTGCTGGCCCGACGTCGACGCGCTCAAGCACAAGGTGCGCGACCTGGCGCGGCGCGCCGCCACGCTGGGCGAGGTGCCGGAAGAAACCCTGTCCAGCCTGCTGACGCGCGTGGCCAAAGAGCAGGGCGCACAACTGGCGCGCCTGAAACAAGGCTGGCACGCGCGCGCCACGCTGATGGAAGAATGGATCGCCGGCCAGCGGGAACTGTCGCCCAAGTGCTTTAACGGCACCAAGCTGAAACCGGCTTCGCTGGCCAAATGGTTCGACGCGCTGCGCGCGTGGGCGCTGGACGAGGCGATGCACATGCCGGCACTGAACGACACCGCCTGGCATCGTCTGACGCCCGACGGTATCCTTGACGCGTGCAGCAAGGGTTTTGACGTCGACATTCCAGCGTGTTTTACGTTCACCACCGACTTGTGGGAAGCGCTCAAGGCGATCGACCCGGTAGCGCACGCGCTGCACCGGCACGCCGCCTGCAGCATTGCGCGCCGCATGGCCGAGCTGAAAAAAAAGAGCCGCCAGTTCGGCTTTGCCGACATGCTCGAACGCCTCAAAGGCGCGCTCGATGGGCCGAACGGCGACGCGCTGCGCCAGCGCATCACCGCGCAGTTCCCGGTGGCGATGGTCGACGAATTCCAGGATACCTCGCGTGACCAGTACCGCATCTTCAATCTCTTGTACCGGGTGGCCGACAACGACCCGGCGCACGGCCTGTTCCTGATTGGCGACCCGAAGCAGTCGATCTACGGCTTTCGCGGCGCCGACATCCACAGCTACCTCGACGCGCGCAGCGCCACTGCGGGGCGGCACTACCAGCTGGGCACCAACTACCGCTCCACCGCCGCGCTGGTCGAAGCGGTCAACCAGTTGTTCCTGCACGCAGAGGGCAAGGGCGAACATCCCGGCTTTGCGGCCGGCGCCTTCCGGTTCCGGAAAAAAGGCGTCAATCCGCTGCCCTTCGAAGCCGTCGCCGCCAAGGGCCGCGCCCAGCAACTAATGGGCGTGGCCGGACCGTACCAAGCGCTGACGATCAACAGCTCGAACAGCGAGGAACTCAAGGCCGACGACTACCGCAGCCTGTTTGCCCACCACTGCGCCGAACACATCGTAGGCCTGCTTAACGACCCGCATGCCGGGTTCCAGGATGGCGCCAGCTTCACGCGCCTGGTGCCGGCCGATATCGCCATCCTGGTGCGCGACCGGCGCGAAGCTGCCGCCATCCGGCGCGCGCTCGAGCAGCGCCGCGTCGCCAGCGTCTACCTGTCGGACAAGGATTCCGTCATCGACAGCGATGAAGCGGCCGACATGCTGCGCTGGCTGCACGCGGTGGCCAATCCGCTGGATGGCGCGCTGGCGCGGGCCGCGTTTGCAACCGGCACGGCGGGCCTGTCGCTGGCCGAGCTGGCGCATTTGTCGTCCGACGAACTGGCTTGGGAAGCGCGCGTCGAGCAGCTCAAGGCGCTGCACATCGTCTGGCAGCGCCAGGGCGTGCTGGCCATGCTGCGCCG
This sequence comes from Massilia sp. TSP1-1-2, assembly GCF_049896185.1. Classification (NCBI taxonomy): domain Bacteria; kingdom Pseudomonadati; phylum Pseudomonadota; class Betaproteobacteria; order Burkholderiales; family Oxalobacteraceae; genus Massilia; species Massilia sp. TSP1-1-2. The sequence goes on along the minus strand of NZ_JAFCTU010000002.1, from coordinate 139,289 downwards.
CTTGATCCACGAACTGCAGCTGCCTTCCACGCTGCTGCGCCAGGCCGGCGGCGAGCGGCGCCTGACCAACCTGCTGCACCTGGCCGAACTGCTGCAGTCGGCCAGCGGCCAGCTCGATGGCGAGCAAGCGCTGATCCGCTGGCTGGCCGAGCAGGTGGCAGGTCTCGGCGACGGCGGCGACGAGCGCGTGCTGCGCCTAGAAAGCGACGCCGAACTGGTCAAGGTGGTCACGGTGCACAAGTCCAAGGGCCTGGAGTATCCGCTGGTGTACCTGCCGTTTGCCGTCACCGCGCGCAAGACCGAACGGCGCAACCGCAGCTTTTTTGCGCTGATGGGCGAAGACGGCGTGCCCCAGATCGATCTGGGCATGTCGGACGCCTCGCTCGACGCAGTCGAGCGCGCGCGCATCGAGGAAGACCTGCGCCTGCTGTACGTGGCGCTCACGCGCGCGCGCCACTTCCTGTGGCTGGGCGTGGCCGCGCTGGGCGCGCGAAAAGGCGGCGAGAACAAGCTGCACGAATCGGCGCTCGGTTACCTGCTCACCGGCGGCAGCCCGATTGGCGTCACCGAGATGGCACAGCGGTGGGAGCATCTGCGCGGCGACTCGGCCGCCATCGAGCTGCGTGCGATCGAACCGGCGCAAGGCGTCACCATGCTCGCGCGCAGCGAACAGCACCCGCCGCTGATTGCCGCCGCCCGTTTCAACGCCAGTTTCGAGCGCAACTGGACTGTCGGCTCGTTCACCTCGCTCGCGCGCCAGACGCTTGCCGCGCCCATGCGCGCCCAGGAAGAAACGCTGCTCGAAGAAGAGCCCAAGCTGGCGCCGCTGCGCACCGACGACGCGCCGTGGCACCGTTTTCCGCGCGGCTCGGTGCCGGGTAACTTTTTGCACGAGCAGCTTGAGTGGATGGCGCAGGAAGGCTTTGCGATCGACGATCCGCAGTTCGACGCGCGCCTTTCGCAGCGCTGCGAGCGCGCCGGCTGGGGCAACCGGCGCGAAGACGCCGTGGCCTGGCTGCGCGCTGTCGCGCAAACGCGCCTGCCGCCGCTGGACGCGTCGCTGATGGAGATCGGCACGCTGCTGCCCGAAATGGAGTTCTGGTTCCCCAGCGACCAGCTCCATACCGGACAGCTTGACCGGCTATGCAGCGCGCACCTGCTGCAAGGCGCCCCCCGCGGCGCGCTGCCCGAGCGCGAGCTGCACGGCATGCTCAAGGGCTTTGCCGACCTGGTATTCGAGCACGATGGGCGCTACTGGGTGCTGGACTACAAATCGAATTCGCTGGGCGGGGGCGACAGCGCCTACAGCACGGGCGCCATGGCGGCCGGCATGGCCGCGCACCGCTACGACATCCAGGGCGCGATCTACCTGCTGGCGCTGCATCGGCTGTTGCAAAGCCGCCTGGGCGAGCAATACGACCCGGCCACCCAGCTGGGCGGCGCCATCTTTCTGTTCCTGCGCGGGATCGCCAACGTCCACACGCGCGGCTGCTACCTGCTGGCGCCGGACTTGATTCTCCTGGACGGCCTGGACGCGCTGCTGGCAAAGGAAAGCACATGAACACGCACGCGGCCTTGTGGGGCGAAGTGGCGGCGCTGACTGACGCCGGCCAGTTGCGCCGCCTGTCGGGCACCTTTGCCCGCTTCATCGGCGAGCTCGGGTCGCATAGTGGTCCGCTGATGCTGGCCTGCGTGCTGCTGTCCGAACTGGAAGGGCGCGGCCACAGCTGCCTGATGCTGGACGAACTGGCGGGCGACCCGTGCGCGCTGCTTGGCTGGAGCGCCGAACAATGGCAGCAACTGGCCAGCGCCACCGACGCGCTGCCCAAGAACCTGAAAGGCTGGCATGCGCAGCTTGGCGCGTGCGACCAGGTGTGGCAGGTGGGCGAACTCGATTTCGACCAGCCGCTGGTGCTCGACGGCGAACGCCTGTACCTGCGCCGCTACTGGCGCGACGAAACGCTGGTCGCCAAAACGATTCGCGCGCGCGCGCAGCACGTGCGGCCGGTGCAGGCCGAGCGCGTGCGTCACTGGCTCGACATGTTGTTTGCCTCAGAGCGTGGCCGGGATGGCAAGGATGGCCCGGACTGGCAAAAGCTCGCCTGCGCGGTGGCGTTGCGAGGATCGGTTGCCATCATCACTGGCGGACCGGGAACGGGCAAGACCTATACCGTTGCGCGCCTGCTGGCATTGTTGTTTGCGATGGCCGAGCATCCCGAGCGCCAGCGCGTGGCGCTGGCTGCGCCCACCGGCAAAGCGGCGGCCCGGTTGAAGCAATCGATCGACAAGGCGTTGGGGGAACTGGCCGACAAGGTCGGTGCCAAGCTCGCGCTGCGCGAACTGACGGCGCGCATGGGCGCCGCGCGCACCTTGCACAGCCTGCTTGGAGCCCGTCCCGACACGCGCGCCTTTGCGCATCACAAAGGCAATCCGCTCGACATTGACGTGTTGATCGTCGATGAAGCGTCGATGGTGCACCTGGAAATGATGGCCTCGCTACTGGACGCGCTGCCCGAGGGCGCCACCTTGATTTTGCTGGGCGACAAGGACCAACTGGCGTCGGTGGAAGCGGGCGCCGTGCTGGGCGACCTGTGTCGCGACGCGCAGGGCGGCGGCTACAGTGCCGCGACCGTGGCTTACGCGCTGGAGGCGAGCGGCGAGCTTATTCCGGCCGCCTTCCACGGCAGCGCGGGACCGTTGGCGCAGCAGACGGTGATGCTGCGCGAGAGCCGGCGTTTTGGCGGCCCGATCGGGCAACTGGCATTGGCCGTCAATGCTGGCGACGGCGCGCGGGCGCAAGGAGTGTTGCGCGAAGGTGGCACACTGCGCTGGATCGAGCAAGCCCACCCGCAGCACGTGGTGCAGCTTGCCGTTGACGGCTACGCCGCCTACCTTGGTCTGGTCGGTAAGGGACAGGAGCAGGAGCAGGAGCAGGAGCAGGAGCAGGAGCAGGAGCAGGAGCAGGAGCAGGAGCAGGAGCAGGAGCAGGAGCAGGAGCAGGAGCAGGGTGCCCACGACATCTGGGTGCGCGCCGTGCTGCACAGTTTTGAAGCATTTCGCATCCTGTGCGCCGTGCGCGAGGGCGAATGGGGCGTGACGGGCTTGAACGAGGCGATCGAACAGCGGCTCGACGGCGCCGGGTTGATCAAGCGGCGGGGCGAATGGTACGTCGGCCGTCCCGTCATGATCACCCGCAACGACTATGGCACACGCGTCTTCAACGGCGACATTGGCCTGACGTTACCGGACCCGGCGCGGGCGGGATCGCTGCGCGTCTATTTCCTGGAGGGCGAGGACATTCGCAGCGTGCTGGCCACCCGCTTGCGTCACGTTGACACTGCCTACGCGATGACGGTCCACAAGTCGCAAGGTTCGGAGTTTGCCCATACCGTGCTGGTCTTGCCAAAAGAACGGGGCGCCATGATCGCCCGCGAGCTGATCTATACCGGCATCACCCGCGCCAGTGCCCGGTTCACGCTCGTCACGCCGGGCAGTGCAGTCCTGGCCGACGCCATCGCCCGCCGCACCCGCCGCGCCAGCGGCCTCCAGGAAATGATTTCCCAATAAATATTTTAAAACTGGGGTCAGACCTCAATTAGAAAATAGTTTTTTAATTGGGGTCAGACCTCCAAATTCGAGCAACTTTTTCGGAAATCGTACCCAAATTGCGTACTTTAAAGCGGCCGATGTAGGTAATCCGTGTATAAATAGCGAAAAAATGGGCGCCAGCCGTAATAATCAAGCTAAAAATTGACCAGGGTAAACCCAAAAACGGGGTCAGACCTCCGATTAAAAACAATGTTTTAATCGTGGTCTGACCCCGATGTGGGGAAATTTTTTAGGCGCGGCGGCGGCGGAGGATGGGCGGTCGCTTGCCGCTGCGACTCGCCTTGACGCGCGTACGCAGCCCGGTCTTGATGATCGGCGCGCCGTGGCTAGCCATCATGCGCGGCGCAGCGCGCGTGCGCACCCGCGCTACCGGCGCTTCTTCGCCCGAAATGAAGCGGCGAATGTTCAGGGCGTCCATGATGCGCGCCGAACTGGCGTTTGCATTGAGCAGCACCAGCGTGGCGTACTTGCCCGCCGAGCGAATCCGCATGATCAGGCACTTGCCCGCTTCTTCGGTGTAGCCCGTCTTCGACAAGCCAATATCCCAGCCCTGCGCGCCAACCAGACGGTTGGTGTTGCGGTACTCGACGTTGCGCCCGTTGATGTTGATGAACTCGCTCGACTGGGTCGTGATCGCGGCAATCTGCGGGTAGGTCGAGGCGGCCGAGGCCATCTTGACCAGGTCTTGCGCTGTCGATTTGTTGTTCGGCGACAGGCCGGTCGGCTCTTCGATGACGGTATTGGTCATGCCCAGCGCAGCAATCTTGGCCCGCACGGCGGCCTTGAAGCCGACCACGCCGCCGTCAAACGTGCGCGCCAGCGAGGCTGCGGCGCGGTTGTCGGACGACATCAGGGCCAGTTGCAGCACATCCGCGCGGCTGATGCGCGAACCGACCGGTACGCGCGAGGTGCTGTGCTTGATGATGTCGACGTCGCGCTGTTCAATGGCGATCAATTCGTGCATGTCCTGTCCGGCGTCGAGCACGACCATGGCCGTCATGAGCTTGGTCAACGAGGCGATCGAGACCACTTGGTTGGCGTTTTTTTCAAGCAGCACTTTGCCGGTGCCGTCCTCCACCACAAGCACCGACTGCGATCCGAACGGCACCGCGACGGCTGCGGCAGCGCTGATCGATAGCACGATGGTAGCGAGAATTTTTTTGAGCATGGATGAGGTTCCTTGGTGCAAAACGCACGAGCAGGACGCCGCTGATCGGCAGGCCCCTGCCTCGTCAAATGGTATATATCTCTAAAGCAACTTACGATAGAGGGAAGATAGCATTATCGCTTGGATGTGTCTACGGTGCACGGAACAAAAGCAGGCAGAGGCGCAAGACAACGGCGAAAAATATGTGTAGTTAAGCGCTTATCTTGCTGTTTTGAAAGCTTTTAGGCGATGTGGCCGGATGCCGAAGGCAGGCGTCAAGGTAACGCCCGCCTTCGCGCGAGCGCGTGCGCGCCGACGCCAAAGCGCATCGGGGTTATTTCGGCTGGTAAATTTTGTCGAATTCGCCACCATCGTCAAAATGCTTTTTCTGTGCCTGCTTCCAGCCGCCGAATACTTCATCCACGGTGAACAACGCGATCGGTTTGTAGTTGGCGGCAAACTTTTTGTTGACCGCTTCGGAGCGCGTGCGCAGGAAGTGCTTGGCGCCTATCGTCTGGCCCGCCTCGGAATACAGGAAGTTCAGGTAAGCGCTCGCCTGCTTGCGCACGCCGCGCCGGTCGACCACTTTGTCCACCACGGCCACGGGCGACTCGGCCAGAATCGAGATGGTCGGATACACGACTTCAAAATTGTCGCCAAACTCGGTGCGCACCATCGACACTTCATTTTCAAACGTGACCAGCGCGTCGCCGATGTCGCGCTGGGTGAAGGTGGTGGTCGCCGCGCGCCCGCCGCCGTCGAGCACCGGCACGTTCTTGAAGATGCGCGTGACCAGGTCGCGCGCCTGCGCCTCGTTGCCGCCTTTTTTAAGCACCGAACCCCACGCGGCCAAGTAGCTGTAGCGCCCGTTGCCGGCCGTCTTGGGGTTGGGAATGACGACCTTGACGCCCGGCTTGCCCAGGTCGCTCCAGTCCTTGATCTGCTTCGGGTTGCCCTTGCGGACCAGGAATACCATCGTCGAATAGTACGGCGCTGCGCCATTCGGGAATTTTTTTGACCAGTCGCGCGCGACCAGGCCGCGTTCGGCCAGCATGTCGATGTCGTTGGCCTGGTTCATCGTCACAACCGACGCTTCGAGCCCGTCCGCCACGGCGCGCGCCTGTTTGCTCGAGCCGCCGTGCGACTGGTTGATGGTGACCGATTCACCGGTTTTCTTTTTCCAGTCGGCGATGAAGGCGGGATTGATTTCCTTCTACAGCTCGCGCGCGACGTCATACGACACGTTGAGCAACTCGACATCGGCGGCGCGCACCGACAAGGGCAGGGCAAGGGCGCTGAGCGCGATGGCGAGGATCCAGCGCCGTCCGCCCGGGTTATTGTTTGTGTGCATGGCTTCTTTCGTGAGAATGGTCGATGTGAGCATGCATAGTCTGAAATCCGGCGCCAAAACGGAAGGACTATTTTGTCATATGCTTAGACATCCGCGCGCCGGGGTGCTGGCCAACTGCTTGCGGCAGTTTGTTGTATAGTCCCGCTGAACGCTGTAATCCATTGCTTTAGATTATTTTTTCCGTTATTCGATTTGGTGAGATTCACATGGTTTTCGAAATTCGATCGGCGCGGCCTGACGATGCGATGGATGCCTGCCGCGTGCTGCGCCGCTCCATCACGCAATGCTGCGCCCAGGATCATCACGACGAGCCCGGCGTGCTGCAAGGCTGGCTTGGCAACAAGACGCCCGACAACGTCGCCAGCTGGATCGCCTCGCCCAGCAATTGCATGCTGGTGGCCATCCGCGACGACGAACTGGTCGGCGTTTCGCTGCTGACCCAGGCCGGCAAGCTCTCGCTGTGCTACCTGGTGCCCGAAGCCTTGCATGCAGGCCTGGGCAAGGCGATGCTGGTGGGGCTCGAAGCGCAGGCGCGCGCCTGGGGCGTGAGCGTGCTGCGGCTGCACAGCACAGCGACGGCGCGCGATTTCTTCGCCCGCAACGGCTACGTTTTGGCGGGCAAGGAAAAGTCGTGCTACGGCGTCGAATGCGATTTTTTCTGGAAAAAGCTGAACGCCCCGGCGAGCGAAGCTGCAACACAATCAGCAAGATTCTGTAACTGTAGCGCGCAGTAGCACGCCGCTGCGCTATAGTTGCGTCCTCGATTTTTTGATTGTTCTCCCATGGTTTCCCGTAGAGATTTTCTCAGTAAAAGTATCGGTGTGTCCGCGCTGGGCGTGATCGGCGCGCCCCTGATCGGCTGCACTACCGCCAAAGCGGCGCCGGCCGCTCCGTTCAAGGCCGCGCCGGCCCGCCGCGTGGCGGCCAGGCGGTCGCTGGTGCTGGCCCAGGCGGACGTGGTGCCATCGGTGGGCATGGCGCCGCCGCCCGACATCTTCGACGCCCAGGCGCTCGACCTGGAATTCTGGCTCAAGCCGCGCACCTTGACCATGATTCGCCCGCAGAGCGGCGAGCGGGCAAGCGTGCTGTACTGGAAAGATGGCGAGGTCATCGATTCAGCCTATCAGCAACTGTGCCACCTGATGCGCGACGTGAATGGCAAGGAAACCGCTCCGATCGACCCCAAGCTGTTCGAAACCTTGTGGGGCACGCAGGCGTTCATCGCGCGCTACGGCATGGAGGCGCCGCTGGAAATCCTGTCGGGCTACCGCACCTCAAAATCGAACCGCAAGCTGATCGAGCAGGGCATTCCCGCCGCCCGCCAGTCGCTGCATATCGAAGGCAAGGCGGCTGATATCCGGATTCCCAACCTGAACGCCGAAGTTCTCGGCGGCCTTGTGCGCAGTTTCCGCCAGGGCGGCGTGGGCTTTTACTACCGCGAGAATGCGGGCGGCGGCTGGATCCATGCCGATACGGGCTTGCAGCGCACCTGGAAGGGCTAGCAGCCTGTCGGACTTAATGGAGGCGGCCGAAAAATCCACCTGACCGGTCCATATTTCACCGCTTTTTTGGTCAATAGAACCACTATTGACCTTCAAAATCGTCGAAATCTGTCCTCGGCCAGCTGAATTTCCGGCTCGCCTCGTTAAGTCCGACAAGCTGCTAGTGTCAGTCGACGCACAGCTCGGGGTCAGGCACCAGGCAGTCCGCAGCCTGGCCGCCGATGCCACGCGTGAGCACCCCACCCGTGAGCACGCCGCCTGCGCCGACGCCCAGCTGCAGATTCTTTGGCAGCAGCAGCCACATGCGCCCGTTCTGTTTCATCTGGCTGGCGCGCGCGAACGCGGCCCGGCCGAAGCCCCAGAAAAAATCAGCCCGCACCGCGCCCTGGATCGCGCCGCCCGTGTCCTGCGCCATCATCAGCCGGTTGAGCGCATCCTTGCGCCCCGGTTCGGTAGTTGAAATGAAGACCGGCGCCCCCAGCGGCGTGGTGCGCGGGTCGACCGCCAGCGAGCGGCCCGGCGTCAGCGGCACGCCCAGCGCGCCGATCGGGCCGCCGTCGTTGTCGTTGATGGTGCGGAAAAAAACGTAGCTCGGGTCGGTGTTTGGACGCGTCGCCAGCGCTGCCTTGGCCACCGGTGCGCTGGCCGGGTCCTGCGCTTCCTGCCGCGCCGCGACTAGCTCGGCCTTGCGCGCGGCGCTGGCGCCCGGGCGCGCCTTGGACGGCGCCGCTTTGGACTCCAACCCGGGTTCGCCCGCCTGCAAGGCTGCCACTGCCGCCGGCACCGGCTCGGTGAGCACCGGCGCCACGGTCGCCTTGGCCGGCTTGCCACGCGCGTCCATCAGCAAGCCCGCCACGATATCGTCGCTCTTGCGCCTTGGGGCGCGTTGGGGCTGCGTCGTGGGCTGCGCCGTGGGCTGCGCCGTGTGCTGCGTTGTCTGTTGCGTCAGGGCCGCTTCGGGCGGCGCGCCCGGCATCAAGGATGCGATCATGCTCTCCACGTCATCCGGCTTCGTGTCAGCGCTCGCGCCTTCGGTCGGCGCGGCGTCGGCAAACTGCAGCGCCGGCCCCAGCCCGCGGGTGGTGATGGCCTGGCGCTTGCCGAGCGGGTCCACCAGTTGCGGCAGCGCCTGCAGCGAAGGCACGAAAGGGTGGCCGTTCTGTTCGCCATAGGCAACGCGGATGATGCCGCCGTCGGGCAGCCTGACCTTGCCCGAGCCCTGAATTTGCATCGAATACAGCGCCGACGGATTGTCGACCCAGGCAATCACCTTGGCTGCCGTCATGCGCCCGTTGGCGATGTCGTCGCGCGAAAAATAGCTGGTCACGCGCTGCCCGTCGAGCCGCACGCGGTAGCGCTTGGTGCGGGTGTCGGCCAAGGTGGCGCCCAGTTCGAGCAGGTAACCGGCGCCAGCCGCTTTTTCGGCCTCGGTCACTGGCACGACGTTGCGCCCCGCGAGCTTGACCCGCACTGGCGCGGCGCCGGCCGCGAGCAGCGTGCGCGCGTCCAGGTAGAGCAGGTCGTCGGGCACGCCGTAGATGGGATACAAGTAAGGGGCGCCGTAGCGGCGGCTGCCGTTCAGCTGTGCTTCATAGTAGCCGGTGATGACGCCGGCCGGGGTGCCATCGCTATTGCGAATCTGATACAGGCGGAACTCTTGCTCGAAGAATTCGCGCAGCAAGGCGTCGTTGCCGGCGCCGATTGCCGCGCTGCGCTTGCACGCTTGTTCCCAGGCGCTGCGTTTGCGCAGGGCGCCGCAGCTTTGCTTTAACGCGGCCATGGCGTCGCCCAGCAAATCGTCGCGCCAGCCGGGCAGGTCGCTAAAGGCAGCCGGCTCGAACATGGCGTGCCTGGTGCGGATTGACCCAGGCGCGGCGCCGTCCTGGGCGGCCACAGACGCGGCGTTGAGCAGCAGGGCAAGGCCGGTGGCGGTGATGCACGTCAGGCGATAGTCAGGTGTAAGACGCTTCATTCAAGGCTCCCGATGGCGTTCCCGTTCCGGCTGAACAGGACTCAATTGCTCTACGCGCAGTTTGCCGGCGCCGCTGTGGTGGGTGTTCGTGTAATTACAATTGTATTTACGACAGTAAGGCAATAATTTGTAATATACTAACATTGTGGAGGTGCGCTTCCGCATAGACTTTTTTTAAACTCGGGCATTGTCGGACTTCAGCCGGCCTCGAGTGATGGTCAAGGAGAACACGCAATGCCCTTCCTGAACGCTGCGCTGCGAAAGCGCCTGTTGACCATTGCCGCGCTGTTGTGCACGGGCGGGGCCCTAGCCCAGACGGGTGCAAGCTCGGCCGAAAAAGCCCAGGCCCGCTCCCGCGACGCGGAAACGGTCAAGTCGCTGTCCGCCGAAGGGCAACTGCTGTACCAGAAGGAAAGAATCAAGCTCGACGGCGCGATGTACTGCGCGCAAGCGGTGGCGCTGGCCGAAAAAGGGGAGTTTCGCCTCAGCATCCAGGCCGCCAGCAAGGCCCTGGTGCTGGGCAAGCAAGCGTCGCGCGCCGGCCTGGTGGCGTCGGCCAAGCGCGACCTGGCCATTGCCTACAACTACGCGGGCGACCTGGAGCACGCGGCGCAGTATGCGCAAGAGTCGCTCGAAGGCGAGGGTGCGGCCAACCCGGCAGTCGCTGCCCCCGCCTACAAGATTATCGGCGACGTGGCGCTGCGCCGCGGCCAGCCCAATGAGGCCATCAGTGCCTACCAGAAGGCACAAGCCATTGCCAGCGCCCGCTTCAAACCACTGGTCGACATATCGCTGGCCAACGCTTACGTGGCCGCGTCGCGACCGCAGGAGGCGCGCGCTGTTTTTGCGGCAATAGCGCCGTCGGAGAATCTGGCGCTGCGCCAGGCCTACCTGCGCGGCATGGGCAACCTGGCGCTGGCCGAAGGCAAACCGCTTGAGGCGATGCAGCACTTTTCAGCCGCCGCCGCGCAGGCGGGGGGCAGCGACATTGCCTACCATCGCCTGTGGGCGCAGGAAGGACGCGCACGCAGCCTGCTGGCACTGGGCGACAAGAAGGGGGCCACGGCCGCCTATGTTGACGCCGCGCGCGCTTCCGAACTGATACGGGCGCGCTTTCGCAGCGAAGAATTCAAGGCCGGCCTGTTTGGCGACGTGCAGCAAATTTTCGACCGCGCCATTGCGCTGTCGGCCGAAACGGGCGACGCCGCCACCGCCTGGCAACTGAGCGAAAGCAGCCGTTCGCGCGCCCTGCTCGACGTGCTGCGCGAGCGCGTCACGCCTGCCACCAATGAAGCGGCGAGCGCCATGCGCAGCGCTGCTCCCGACCTGGCCCAGCTGCGCGGCGCGCTGCGCGCTGGCGATGTCGTCATCGAGTTTCACAGCCTGGAAGACCGGCTGCTGGCGTGGGTGATTCGCCAATCGGGCATCACCGCCTTTACCGTGGCCCAGTCGCGCACCCAGCTCGGTGAGCGGATCCAGGCTTTCCGCGACGCCATCATCCGGCGCGACAAGAACAGCGGCGTGCTGGGGCGCGAATTGCACGCGCTGCTGGTCGACCCGCTTGGCCTGGCGACCGATGAACGGCTGGTCGTGGTGCCGCATGGCGCGCTGCATTACCTGCCGTTCCAGGCGCTGGGCGACGCGCGCGGCTACCTGATCGAGCGCCATGCGGTCTCGTACGCGCCGTCAGCTGGCGTGGCGTTGCAGCTGGCGCGCCGGGCGCCGGCCAGCAGCAGCACCTTTGTCGCCTTTGGCAATCCGGGCGTGGACGCGCGCATGGCGCTGCCGGCCGCCGAGCGCGAAGTGCAGCAGATCGGCGCGCTGTTTAACGAGCGCAAAATCTTCATCAAGAACGAGGCGTCCACTGCACAGTTTCGCAGCCAGGCCGGCAATGGCGCCATTTTGCACGTGGCCGCGCACGCCGAAGTCGATCTGATCGATCCCCTGCAGTCGCGCATCCTGCTCGCGCCCGACAAGAACGACACCGGTTTTCTCAATGCCCGCCAGGTCTACGACGTGGACCTCAAGAACGTGTCGCTGGTGACGCTGTCGGCCTGCGAAAGCGGCTTGGGCCGCATTGCCAACGGCGACGAAATCCAGGGCTTTACGCGCGCTTTCCTGTCGGCCGGCGCCTCGGCGCTGTTCGTGTCGCTGTGGCCGGTGGCCGACGAGTCGACCGAGCAGCTGATGACGCACCTGTATGGCGACCTGGCCGCCGGCAAGGAAGCGGCAAAGGCGCTGCAGGCGGCCCAGGTCAGCGTGCTCAAGCAGCCGCGCTTTGCGCATCCATTTTTTTGGGCGCCGTTCGACCTGGTGGGCAATGGGCGCTTGCAAATCGCGAATAAAACAATCGCCGCGCAATAAGCTAGTGTCCTGAGTTGAAAGTTCGTTGCTTATAAATGTTCCGAAATCGCCGAGAGACAAGAAACAAAAGCGGAGCAAGGCCGAGGCCTTGCGAGCATTTTTGACGCAGTATCGCGGCGATTCTCGGGCTATTTATTCAACGAACTTACAACTCAGGACACTAGGTGCCGGGCAAAACCAAAAAACGGATGGGGGAATGACGTGCAAGGACAAGCAAGCATGACGAACGGGCCGCGCAGCGGCCGCCGGCAAATCCGAGCGAGCGCGCCCATTTTGCGCTGCGATGCGCTCTGGTTTTCGGTGCTGATGATGGCCTGGCCGGCGCTGCATGCCCAGAGCGTGCCAACGGCACCAACCGTACCGAACGCCGGCAGCGCGCTGCGCGAATCGGCCATGCCCGTGCCCGCCGCCCCGCGTCCGGTCATGCCGCCATTGCTCAACACGCCGGCCGAGGCGCCGGTGCTAGCCATGGACAAGGCCGGCGGCGTGACTTTTGTGCTGCGCCGCGTCGAGTTTGCGGGCAACACCGTCTTTGACAGCGCCACGCTCACGGCGCTGGTGGCCGACCAGCTCGGCCAGCGCGTCAGTTTCGCCGACCTTGAAGCGCTGGCCGCGCGCGTGACGGCGCGCTACCGGGAAGCGGGCTACGTGCTGGCGCAAGTGGTGTTGCCGGCCCAGGATGTGGCTGGCGGGGCCGTAGCCATGTCGGTCATCGAAGGCAAGCTGGGCGCGATCCGTATCGAAAGCGAGGGCGCCTTGCCGGTGTCCGAGGCGGTCGTGCGCAAGATCCTCGCGCCGCTGCAGCCAGGCATGCCGCTGCAGCGGCGCCAGCTCGAGCGCTCGATGCTGCTGCTGACCGACCTGCCGGGCATTGCGCCGCAGTCCTCGCTCGAGTCGGGCACGGAGGCCGGCACATTCGATCTGGTCGTCGACCTTAAGGCTGCCAAGCGCATCAATTTCAGCATCGACGCCGACAACTACGGTTCGCGCGCCACGCGCGAGACACGCGTGGGCGCCTTTATGCGTGTGAACAGCCCAAGCGGCGTGGGCGACAACCTCGATTTCCGCCTGCTGTCGTCAACCGGCAAGGGCCTCGCTTTCGGGCGCATCGGCTACGAACGGCCGCTCGGTTCCAACGGCTTGCGCGCCGGCGTTGCCTACTCGCATTTGCAGTACGAGCTGATCAAGGAACTGGCGGCGCTTGGCGCCACCGGCCGCGCCAATGTCAGCGAGGCGTCGCTGAGCATGCCTTTGATGCGCTCGCGCCTGGACAATTTTTTCGGCCGGCTCTCGTTTGAGCACAAGGCCTTGACCGACGACTTGAGCGCGGTTGGCCAGTCGTCGCGAAAAAGCATCAACAGCCTGGGCGCCGGTTTCGTGTACGAAGCGCGCGATGCCACCGGTCCGGGCGGCTACAACAATTTTGGCATCACCATGTACTTCGGCAACCTGACGCTCGGTTCGCCCGACGAACGCTCGGCCGACCAGGCCGCGGGCGGCCTGCACACGTCCGGCCGCAGCACGCGCTTGGTGTACCAGATGTCGCGCCTGCAAGCGGTGACGGCCAAGACCAGCATCTTGCTGGCGGCAGCCGGACAGTGGGCCAACAGCAACCTGGACAGCGCAGAAAAGATTTCAGCCGGCGGCTCGCGCGCAGTGCGCGCCTTTGCCTCGTCGTCAGGCCTGGGCGACGAGGTGCATGTGGTCAATGCGGAATACCGCTGGGCGTTTCGACCGGAAGCGTCGGCCAGCCTGTTTTACGACGCCGGCTGGGTCAGCGCCGTCAACCGCGACCCGGCACCGGGCGTGGAAAACAGCTATTTGCTGCGCGGCGCGGGCCTGGGCCTGACCTGGAACACGGCCAAAGGCCTCTCGCTGCGCTCCAGCCTGGCCTGGCGCGTGGGCGAGAAGCGCGCGGGCGAACGCGAACGCCAGCCGCGCCTGTATGTCCAGGCCATGCAAACCTTCTGAAATGCCGCCAACCCTGCGAGGTCGCACATGAAAAGCACACCGTCTCCTTTTCCGTACCAGCGTACGCTGCTCAGTATTGCCGTTGCCATCGCGCTGGGCCAGTATGGGGCGGCGCTGGCGGCCCCCACCGGTCACCAGGTGGTGGCCGGGCAGGTGACTGTCACCCGGCCCGACCTGCTGCAAACAGTGATCAGCCAGGCCTCGCAGGGCGCCATCGTCAACTGGCAATCATTCTCGGTGGGGGCAAGCGAGCGGGTCGACATTCGCCAGCCGAATGCGTCGAGCGTGCTGCTCAACCGCGTGATCGGCAACAATCCCAGCGAAATCTATGGGCGGCTGAGCGCCAACGGCCAGGTCTTCCTGGTCAACCCGAACGGCGTGCTGTTCGGACGCGATGCCCAGGTCAGCGTGGGCGGCCTGGTGGCCTCCACGCTGGACATTGCAAACGACGATTTTCTGTCCGGGCGTTTTCATTTTGCCGGCAACAGCGGCGCCGCTGTCGAGAACTTCGGCCAGTTGCAGGCGGCCGAGCGCGGGACGGTCGCCTTGCTGGGTGGACGCGTGAATAATGACGGCACCATTTCAGCGCGGCTGGGCACGGTCGCGCTGTCGGCGGGCGGGAAAATCGCGCTCGACTTCGAAGGCGATGGCTTGACCAAGATCCGGGTCGAGCAGGGCGCCGTGGCGGCCATGGTGGAAAACCGCGGCATGATCATCGCGGATGGCGGGCAGGCCGTGATGAGCGCGCGCGCGGCGCAGGCGCTGGCCGACACGGTGCTCAACCAGCAGGGCGTGGTGCGCGCCCGCTCGCTGGTTGAACGCGACGGCAAGATCGTGCTTGACGGCGGCAGTCATGGCGTCACGCTCAACAGCGGCACGCTGGACGCGACTGGCGGGGCGGGCCTGACCGGCGGCGTGGTCAATGTGCTGGGCCACCATGTAGGCCTGGTCGGCAATGCGCTGATCGACGCCAGCGGCGACGCCGGCGGCGGCCAGGTGTTCGTGGGCGGGGGCGTGCAGGGCGGCGATCCGCTGCTGCGCCACGCGGCAGCTACCTTCGCGAGCGCGCAAACCACGCTGCGTGCAGACGCGCTTGGCAGGGGAGACGGCGGCACCGTGGTGCTGTGGAGCGACGGCGCCACGCGCATGTTCGGCGCGGCCAGCGCCATGGGCGGCGCGCTGGGGGGCAACGGCGGTTTGATTGAAACCTCGGGCAAGACGCTGAGCGTTGCGGGCATGCGGGCCGACGCAGCCGCCGCGCGCGGCCGGGCCGGCACCTGGCTGCTCGATCCGTACAATATCGATATCGTGGATTCGCCCTCAGGCACGCCGCTCGGGAGCAATCCCGATTTTGTCAGCGACACCCCGTCCTCGCAATTGTCCAGCACGGCAATCGACAGTGCGCTCGACAAGGGCACCAGCGTCACCGTGACCACCGGCCCGCACACCGACCCGGACAGCGCGCAAGAAGGCAGTATCAATGTGTACGCCAACATCACCAAGTCAAGCGGCGGCGACGCTGCGCTGACCTTGAACGCGGCCGGCAGTATCAATATCGCGTCGGGCGTGCGCATTGGGTCGAGTTCGGGCGCGCTGCAGCTGGACTTGAACGCTGATGCTGACCACGCCGACGGCGGCAATATCAATATCGCCGCCAATGCTGTGATTGCCTCCAACGGCGGCAACGTGCGCCTGTTCGGCCAGGGCGATCCGGTCAACGGTTTTGCCACCGGCATGTCGAGCAATAACGTGATCGGCGTATACCTCGGCTCGGGCGCCAGCATCGATACGACGGCGCTGCTTGGCGGCGGCTCGGGCAATATCATGATCCGCGGCAAGGGCTTGCAAGACACCTTTTCCGGCCCTGGCGTCACGCTCGATAGTGCAATCCTCCTTGCCGGGGCCGGTTCCATCAGCGTGACCGGTATCGGCGGCCCGGGCGGCGCCGGCTTGTCCATGCTCTCACCCACTATTTCCACCAACGGCGGTGGCGCGATCGACCTGCGTGGCCTGGCCGTGCCGAACCTGGACTACGATCTCTACGGCAACGGCATTTACGCCGACGACGGGCAAATTTTTACTACTGGCGGGCCTGGCAACATTGTGCTGAGCGGCGAAGCGGTGGGCGCCTCGGGCATTGCCCTTGGCGGAATGGTGCTTGGCTCGCCTGGCATGAGCGGCAATATCACGCTGCGTGCCTTTAACACCGCCACCAGCGACCTCGCCGCCCCCATGCTGGCGTTGCAAGGGCCGATCGAGACCTCGGGCGTGCTGGCCTTGCGTCCCGGCGGCGTAAGCGCCACGGGCGAGCTGACCCGCAAGGATGCCGTTCCCATCAACCTGGGGGACTACTTCAGCGCCGGGCCGCCGCCGGACAGCTTTACCGTCAACGAACTCATTCTCGGCGAGGTCGTGCACCCGCGGGTCCAGGCCGTGGTGCTTGGCGGCGACACCCATACCGGGCTGATCGACATTACCACGCGCCTCAATCTTGGCGGCAGCTTTGACCTGACACTGCAAAACGGCGGCGCCGGCAGCGCCGGCATCGCGCTGTCGAACGACTTGTCGCTGCCCGGGCGCACGCTGGTGCTCTCGACCGGCGGCGGCGTGACCCAGGCCGGCGCCATCACGGCCGACGGCTTGCTGCTGCACGGCTCCCAGGCGCAATCGAACTTTATCCTGACCAATACCGGCAACAGCGTCGCGACGCTGAACGCCACCTTCGACCAGCCCAAGGGGGTAGGCGTGCTGGACGGCGACGTGCGCCTGGTGAACAACGGCGCGTTGCAGCTGGGTCCACTGTCGGGCGCCGGCTTCGACGCCAACACCAACCTGGCCCAGGTGCTAGGCAACGCAGAGAGCGTGATCGCAGGCGACCTGGACATCCAGAGCACGGGCGACCTGACGCTCGCCCAGCCGCTGAACATGATGGGCAGCAATGTGCTGATGGCGCTGCGCACCGACAACGATTTGTTCGTCAACGGCGCGCTCAATGCGTATGGCAGCAACAGCAGCATGCGGCTGGCGGCCACGCGCGACATCGCCATCGCCGGCGCGATCAACCTGAACGGCGCGAATGGCGCGCTGACGGTGGACGCCGGGCGCGCCCTGAATGCGGCGTCGAGTTCCTTGATCAGCACCCTTGGCAGCGACAGCGCCGTCACGCTGGGCGCGCTCGCCGGCGTCACGCTTGACGCCAGCATCAGCATGCAGGGCCAGCGTTCCAGCCTGACCGTCAACGCCGTCGATTTTTTGACCACCTCGGGCAATATCGACATGGTCGGGTCCGATGCCCTGCTGCGTTTGAATGCCGACGGCGACATTACCACCAACGGCGCGCTCACACTCACGGGCGCCAATAGCGCCTTGGCGCTAGAAACGGTCGTGGGCGACGTCACCGTGTTCGGCCCCGTCAACATGACCGGCAGCAATGCGCTGCTGCGCTTGAGCGGCGCGGGCGACGTGGTCGTGGGCGCCGCTGTGGACATCGCAGGCGGGACGAATGTGCAGCGCGTCAACGCCGGGCGCAATATCCTGCTGGGAGGGGGCACGCAATTTTTCTCCAGCGCGGGCGGTCCCCTGAATCTCGACTTGAATGCCGACGCCGACGACCTGAACGGCGGCGCCATCGCCATCAACGGCGGGGCGTCGATCTTCACCCAGGGTGGCGCTTTGCGGCTCTATGGCCAGGGCGACGCGGCCACCGGCTACGCGTCCGGTTCGACCCAGTCGTATGCCGACGGCATCCGGATCGGCAACGCGAGCATCAATACCGGCAGCGGCGCGCTGACCATGCGCGGGCGCGGCAATCAATTTTTCCCGACAGACCCGCCATCGATTGTGTCCGGCACGGGCGTGTCCTTAAACGGGGCCGCTATCGCCAGCACCAGCGGCGCGCTGTCGATCACCGGCATGGGCGCGGCAGGCGGAGATGGGGTCGCCCTGCGCTCGTCCACCGTGGCGAGCAGCGCAGGCGGGGCGATCGACATGCGCGGTCGCAGCGGACCCGTCTCGAACGCCACGCTCTTTACGGCGGGGACCGGCCTGTCGGTCACGAACTCCACCATCGTGGCGGGCGGCGCGGGCAGAGTGCAACTGAGCGGCGAATCGGCCGGGGCCAGCGGCATTGTGCTGTCGGGCAGCACGGCCATCGGTGGCAGCGCTGCTACTGGCAACATTGTCTTGCGCGCCTTTAATACGGCCAGCAGCGCGGAAATGCTGTCGCTGGGCGGCACCATCCAGACCGGCGGGGTAGTCAACCTGCGCCCGGGCGGGGTGACGGCGGCAGGCTTGCTGACCGAGCAGCTGGCCACGATGATCCAGCTGGGCGGCCCGATCGCTGCGGGCCAGTTCAGCCTGTCGGCGCCGGCGCTCGACGCCGCCATGCGGCCCGGCTCGGCCGGCGTCGTGATCGGCAGCGCTGCGCAGAGCGGCGCCATCACGACAGCGCTAAGCGCGCCTTTGAGCGGCCGGTACAACCTGACCTTGCAAAACGATGCGCCCGGCAGCGGCGGCATCAGCCTGCAAGGCGTGTCCAATCCCGGTGCCATGCTGACGTTTTCCAGCGGCGGCGCGGTGAGCCAGAGCGGCCCGGTCGTGGCCGGCAGTGTGCTGCTGCGCGGAACGCAGCCGCAAGCGCGCTTTACGCTGACCCATACCGGCAATGCGATCAATGTGCTGAGCGCCACGTTCCTGCAGCCCAGGGGCGCGGCAGCGGGCGACGGCGACGTGCATGTGTACAGCAGCGGCAATTTGCTTCTCGGGCCGCTGTCGGGCGTGGGTTTTGATGGCGCGACCAATTTGGCGCAAAACTTCAGCACCAGCGCCGCGACGGTGGTGGCGGGCGATTTGACGCTGAACGCGGGGGGCGATCTGAACGTTGCGGGCGGCATCAGCATGCTGGCCAATGACGCGACGGCCATGCTGGGCGCCGGCCGGGACATCACGCTTGGCGCCAGCATTGCCAAGGCGGCGCCGGCCGGGGCGCTGCAGGTGAACTTGAACGCCGATGCGGACGGCGTGAATGGCGGCGCGATCGTCATGGCGCCGCTGGCGGCTATCGCCACCAATGGCGGCAGCGTCATCATGTATGGGCAGAGCAACGCGGCTGCCGGTTACGCCAGCGGCTCGGCAGCCGGCATCTCCGTCAGCGGCACGATTGATACTAGAGGCACGGGTGGCAACGGCGGCGCTACGCTGCGCGGGCGCGGCCTGGCAGGTAGTGGCGTTGCAATTAACGGGGCGGCAATCAGCAGCGGCGCGGGCGCGGTCAATGTCAGCGGCCAGGGCGGGGCGGGCGGTGCGGGCGTGCAGATAGGCGCCTCGCAAATCACTACCAGCGGTGGCGCGATCGACTTGCGCGGGCGCAGCGGCGCCGACAGTGGGGCGAGCCTGGGTGCGGGCATCGTCGCCTCCGGGTCGACCGTGCGCAGCGCCACCGGCGCCATCGCGCTGGCCGGCGAAGCGTTCGGCGGCGCGGGCCTGGCCTTGTTGGGCGGCACGGCGATCGGCGGCGCCGCCACGACCGGCAATATCGTGCTGCGGGCGAGCAACACCAGCAGTGCGCGCACGCTGGACGCGAACGGTCCGATCCAGACGGCCGGCGTGCTCAATATCCGACCGGGGGGCGTGTCGGCAAGCGGCGCGCTGACCGAGGCGACCGGGTCGGTCATCAACATCGGCGCCAGCGCGACGGCGGGCGAGTTTTCGATGCCGCAAGACGTGTTTGTGAGCGGCATTGCGGCCGGCACCCCGACCGTCATCGTCGGCAGCGCCGCGCAGAGCGGGGCGATTCATGTCCAAACCAATGCCGCGCTGGGCGGTACCTATGACTTGACGCTGCAAACCGACGGCGCCGGCAGCGGCGGCATCAGCCTGTACAACGGGCTGTCCATTCCCGGGCGCATGCTGACCCTGTCGAGCGGGGGCAGCGTGAACCAGGGCGCGGCCATTGTGGCCGGACGCCTGCTGTTGCACGGCACCCAGGCCCAGTCCAGCTTTCAGTTGATGGACGCGGGCAATGCGATCGGCCGCTTCAGCGCGCGCTTCGAGGTGGTCAAGGGCGCGGCGCCGACCGACGGCGACGTCAATCTGGCCAGCAGCGGCAACCTCGACATCGGCCCGCTCACCGCGCTGGGCTTTGACGGGGCCAGCGGCCAGACCCAGTCGTTCGTGGCGGCCAACGCCGTCATCGCCGGCGACATCGTGGCGCAGGCGGGGGCCAGCCTGAGCTTGCTGCAAAATGTCAGCACCCTGGGCAGCGACATCACGCTGGTGGCCGGTGGCGTGCTGCTCAACCCGGCCAACGCTACCTTGAATCCGGGCGGTGGCGGACGCTGGCGCGTGTTTGCCAATACCTGGATCGGGGAAGTTGACGGCGGCTTGACCGGCACAGCGCCTGCCGCCAATTTCTACAACTGCCTGTTCGGCGCCGGATGCATGAGCCTGCTGCCAGCGAAAAACAATTACTTTGTCTATCGCCAGCAACCCGTGCTCAACGTGGCGCTCGACACGCCGACGCAAACGCGGCTGTACGGGACGGCCAATCCCGCCTTCCCGTTCACCGCCAGCGGCCTGGTCAATGGCGACGCGCTGGCGACGTCGCTGGCCGGCGCCTACACCGTTCCTGCGGCAAACGACGTCGGCAGTTATGCCGTGCCGGGCGCGTTCAGTTCGCCCCTTGGCTACCTGGTCAATGCCGTTCCCGGCACGCTCAATGTCGCGCCGGTAACGCTGACTTATGTGGCCAACCCGGCCAGCCGCCCGGCGGGCCGCGTGAACCCGGCGTTCAGCGGCGCCGTTACCGGCCTGGTGGGTGGTGACACACTGGCGAGCGCAACTACTGGCGCCCTCGGCTTCACCAGCACCGCGCCCGTCTTTACGGCAACCGGCCAGTATCCGATCAACGGCGGCGGCTTGAGCGCGCGCAATTACGTGTTCCAGCAAGCGCCGTCGAACCTGACAGCCTTGAGCGTGACCGCAGCGCTTGCCTTGATGCCGTCGATCACGCATGACGTCAGCATGCCTTCCAGCGACTTGTACGGCGCGAACTTCGGCATGCAGCGCGCCTGCGTGGGCAGTGGCTCGCTGGCCGGCGCGTCGGGGGCGGGCGACGCCAACGATTCGCTGGCCATGGAATGGTCGCGCGTGCGGCAAACGCCTAACCTGAGCAATTGCATCGGGCTGGCGCAGCGCTACAGTTGCGGCGACTTTTAACATCCGGTCCGGGTCCGCTACCCGGTGTTTTAATCGGGTAGCGGATCATTCGTACGAATACGGTTTTCTGGCCACAGCATCCTCGCGCTGCTTGTCGAGCTCATCGAGATCGACCCGGTGGTCCCACCAGATGTACCAGCCGCGCTGGCGCTCTTCCCGAACTTCGGGGTGCTCTGCCAAAAAGCCGTTCAGGAATTGCTCGAATTCGGATACATAGCCGCCCGCCATGGGCCGGTATTGCTCTGGCTTGGCTGGCATGGCGGACTCCTCAAATGCGCTTTGACTTGCGCCGTCCGGTAAAGGTTCACCATGTACGGGCACGGGAAAATGCCGTACGATATGTGCCGTTACCGCAAAACTCCAGGAAGCAATGAATCAAGACCCTACGCAGCCCCTTGAGGCCGCGCCGCGCTTTCGCCCGGTGCCGTGGATTGCACTGCAAACGCCGCAGGATGTCGAAGCCTGGATCGACGAGCACAACCGCTGCCTGATGGAGAATATCGGCCCGCAGGAAACCGGGGTCGGCGTGTGCTTCACGCTGACCGAAGGAGGCAATCTCTACCTGCAAACCAGCGGCGACGCCGTCATTCTCGACGTGGACGCGGAAGCGGAGTGGATCGCGCCGCTGATCAGCGCCGCCACCCAGACCCCGGTCCCGCCCGCGCAACTGTGGATACTGCAGGACGACAAGCTGATTCAGCTAATTGTCGGCCTGTCCAGTCTGGTTGCCAGCACGACCTTGGTTAGCGGACACAATTTTGGTTCGCGCAGCCGGAAGGTGCAGTATTCGCGTTAAACTCGGTTTCTCTCAGTTTCTCTCAGTTCCTTTCTGCTACGGATAACGCTGCCATGATCTCTTTGTTCCCGCGCCGCCGCGCCCTCGCGCTTGCCATTCTGGGGGCGGCCCTGGTGGCCGGCCCCGCTGCCGCCAGCGACCTGCTGGCCACGGCCAAGGCACGCGGCACGCTGAAAATCGCGATGGAGGGAACCTACCCGCCCTTCAATTTCAAGGACCAGAAGACGGGCCAACTGACCGGTTACGACGTTGACGTTGCGCGCCTGGTCTTTGCCAGGCTGGGCGTAAAGCCCGAATTCGTGACCACCGAATGGAGCGCCATTCTCGCCGGCCTGGCCGCCGGGCGCTACGACGTGATCATCAGCCAGGTCGGCATCAATCCCAAGCGCGAACTGGTGTTCGATTTTTCGATCCCCTATACCTATTCCAGCCCCCAGCTCATCGTGCGCAAAAACGACAGCGCACGCTACGCCAGCCTGGCAGACTTGAAGGGCAAGAAGGTCGGCGTGGGGCAGGGCAGCGTGTTCGAGCAGCAGGCCAAGGCCGTGCCCGGGATCGACGTCAAGAGCTACCCGGCGGCACCGGAAAACCTGCAAGACCTGGCCACCGGCCGCGTGGACGCAGCGCTCAACGACAGCCTGATGGTGTCGTACCTGCTGAAAAACTCGCGCCTGCCGATCCAGGCCGGCGCGCGCGTGGGCGCAATCGAGCGCGTGGGGGTCGCGTTCCAGAAGGGCAGCCCGCAGTTCAAGGCGGCGCTGGACAAGGCGCTGACGGACGCCGGCGCCGACGGCAGCCTGAAGGCGATTTCGGTCAAGTGGTTCGGTAGCGACGTCAGCCGTCCCGCCGTGGCCAAGCCGTAGCAGCGTGGCGCCCGACTTAGACTTGCTGCACCAGGTGCAAGATGTGGCAGCGCTGCTGCGCGAGGCGGCGCCGGTCATGCTCACGGGTGCGCTCTACACCGTCATATTTGCGCTGGCGTCGATGGTCGGCGGCCTGGCGCTGGGCTTTCCCGCAGCGGTCATGCGCCTGTCGCCATGGGCGCTGCTGCGCTGGCCGGCCAGCCTGTACGTGAGCATCATGCGCGGCACGCCGCTGCTGGTGCAAATCTTCGTCATTTACTACGGGCTGCCCAGCATCGGCATTCAATTTTCGCCCGTCACCGCGGGCGTGCTGGCGCTGTCGCTCAATGCGGGCGCGTTCTTGTCGGAGAGCCTGCGCGGCGCCATCGGGAGCATTAACCCGGGCCAGTGGCGCGCCAGCTTCAGTCTTGGCCTTGGCTATTGGCAGACACTGCAGCACGTGGTGCTGCCGCAGGCCGTGCGCGTGGCGGTGCCGTCGATGAGCAATACCTTGATCAGCCTGATCAAGGATACGTCGCTGGTATCGGTCATCACCATGACCGAGCTGATGCTATCGACCAAAGAAGTGATCGCCACCACGTTTCGCCCACTGCCGCTGTATATCGCCGCCGCGCTCATCTATTGGTGCATGAGCCTGGGCTTTGAAACGCTGCAGAAGGTGCTGGAGCGCCGTTTGAACCGCGCTCACCGTTAAATGTCGTCGTATCTGAAGCCTCATCTGACGCCTAATTGCATGCATCGCGGCTAGCATTCTCGACAGGGCGCCCACGCGCGTGCTAGTCTAGTCTTGACTGCTGTTACCACCGATCCACGTGCGAGGTGAAATGGACAAAAAATTCGCTCCGGCACCCCAAAACGGTCCGCTGTTGCCCCCGCGGACAGGGCGCGCCTGCGAACCTTTACTCGACAGCAGCGGCATGACGGCCGAGCGTTTGCGCTTCGAGGAAGAGCACGCTAATTACAACGAGTTGTATCTGCTCGCCCCTGTTGCGTACTTGCTGGTCGCCTTCGATGGCGCTCTGTTGCAAGTGAACCTGGCGGGCGCCGGCATGCTTGGCATCGAGCGCGCCGCATCGGGGCGGCACCGGCTGCGCGCGTTTGTGCGCCCCGGCTACCATGCCGACTACGACCGCTTCATCAGTAACGCTTTCAACTGCGCCGAACCGAGCCAATGCATGCTGCAGATGCAGCGCCTGGACGGCGAGCGCTTCCAGGTCACGCTGGTGGCCAGCGCCGACTGCAGCGGGCAGGCTTGCCGGGTGCTGATTGAACCGGCCGAAGGCAGCTACGGTGCGCTGGCGCGCAGCGAAGAGCGCTGCCGGCGCATCGTCCACAGTGCCGAAGAAGGCGTGTGGGAACTGGATGCGCAATCGCGTACCAGCTTTGTCAATCCGCGCATGGCCGCCATGCTCGGTTATGAAATCGAAGACATGCTGGGCAAACCGCTGGTGGCCTTCATGGACGATGAAGGCAAGCTGATGCTGGAGCAAAACATCGCGCGGCGTCAGGACGGGATTTTCGAGCGTCACGAATTCAAGTTCCAGCACTGCGACGGGCAGGCGGTATGGACGACGATGGCGACCAATCCAATTTTTGACGGCACCAGCCGCTACACGGGCGCGCTGGCCTTGGTGACGGACATCACCGGCGACAAACTGTCAACTGAGCTGGTGTGGCAGCAAGCCAATTTTGACGCGCTCACCGCATTGCCCAACCGCCACATGTTCCTTGACCGCTTGCAGCACGAAACGCGCAAGGCCGACCGCAACGGCGCCTTTCTCGCGCTGCTGTTTTTGGACCTGGACCACTTCAAGGAAGTGAACGACCGGCACGGGCACGCGATGGGCGACCTGGTGCTGATCGAGGCCACGCGCCGCATCGCCAGCTGCGTGCGCGGCACCGACACGCTGGCGCGGCTGGGCGGCGACGAATTCACCATCATTTTGGCCGGGCTCGACCATGTAGGCAGCGTCGAGCGCATTGCGCGCACCATGATTTCAATGCTGTCGCTGCCGTTCGACCTGAAGGGCGAAAAAGTGTTTTTGTCGGGCAGCATCGGGATCGCCCTGTATCCGCCGGACGCGCAAGACATGAACGTGCTGGTCGAGCGGGCTGACCAGGCCATGTACGCGTCCAAAAATGGCGGGCGCAACCGGTTCAGCTACTACACCCCGGAACTGCAGGAAGCGGCGCAGGCGCGCCAGGGCATTGCTGCCGACTTGCGCGCAGCGATCGCCGCCCAGCAGTTCGAGATCTGGTATCAGCCGATCGTGTCGCTGCAAACGGGCGCCGTGCACAAGGCCGAAGCGCTGCTGCGCTGGCGCCACCCCACGCGCGGCTTGCTGGCGCCGGCCGAATTCATTCCGTTTGCCGAATCGAATGGCTTGATTGTCGAGATCGGGGACTGGGTATTTCGCGAAGCGGCGCGCCAGGCGCGGCGCTGGCAGGAGCTGGTCGATCCAGCGTTTCAGATCAGCGTGAACAAGTCGCCCGTGCAGTTCCGGCGCGACGCCAGCCTGTACGAGGGCTGGATCGCCTACCTCAAGGAGCTGGCGCTGCCGGCCAACAGCATCGTTGTCGAGATTACCGAGAGCGTGCTGATGGACGGCGTGGAGCAGGTCATCGAACGGTTGCGCCAGTACCGGGCGATGGGGCTGCAGGTGTCGCTGGACGATTACGGGACGGGCTTTGCGTCGCTGTCGCACCTGAAGCGTTTCGATATCGACTTCGTCAAGATCGACCAATCTTTCATTGCCACGCTGGAAGACGACGATGGTGACCTGTCGCTGTGCGAAGCGATCATCGCCATGGCGCACAAGCTGGGGTTGAAGGTCGTGGCCGAAGGCGTGGAGACCAAGGTGCAGCGTGCCTTGCTGGTGGACGCCGGCTGCGACTACGCCCAAGGCTATATTTTTGCCAGGCCCATGCCGGCCGGCGAGTTTGAAGCGATGGCCATGGCGGCCGTCCCGCGCTTGCCGCATTAACGTTTCTCTCATTTCCCTCTGGGGATCTGGCGGCCATTCCGGCGCTTGACACACTGAATCTCCGATACGGCTCACCCTGCGATACGGGCTCATCGGACAAATAGACGCTTGCGCAAGCAATATGAGGGCGGCGTCTTTTCTTAGAAGCTAGGAAAATGGAGGCATTTATATCAACGCCTCCTGCCTCGCATTTAGCAACTATGACATGTAAAAGATTCAAAAAAGAGATTTAACTACGCGATTAGTACAAAACTATTCGATTGCACCTCGAGTTCAAGCTGCTGGGCCACAGCAGGCCGTTGAATTGGCGCCAACATTTCATGTCTGTCAGTTTGAGTCAGAAAGTAAAAGGGGCTGCCGATGGCAACCGGCGTTCCAAAGACCTGAATAGCCAGATTGGTTCGAGCATTATGAATAGCGAGTGCTACGCCATTAATCGATGAATGGCACGTCCACACTCAGATTCGCTCGACGGTGGTGGGCGCTTGGAGCATCCTTGACAGCACTTCCCCAATCTCTGTTGCTGTCTTCTTAGGCTCGGGAAGCAAGCATGCACTGCCGCCTGCAACTACTGAACCCGGCTGATCGGATGAATGTCCCATAATGACGATATCCGTCGCACCGTTAGCAATATGAGTGCGTAGCTTATCCGGCGTTTTTGTGACATGGCTGTTTTGGACCCCCGCGAAATAAATTTTCCCTTCAGTATATTCGCGTCCCAGCGTTCCGCCGCCGAGGCCATATTTCATGAGAGTAGGATAATAAAAAACAAGTCTGTTGCCGTTGTGGGTGAAAGGCGATGGCATGAGCATGTCCCAGTTCTAGGTTTATGAATCCTGTCGTGTCTTTAAGATCGGAAATTATTTTATTGTAAATATTTTATGAAAAATAGCAGGTCGTTGCAAGACTAGCTATCATGATGTTGTGTTTACATGACGCACGCGAATACCATCAAAAAAGGCCGCAATCTCTGCGGCCTTTGTGCTTACATATTCGGGTAATTCGGCCCGCCGCCGCCCTCCGGCGTCACCCACACGATGTTTTGCGTCGGATCCTTGATGTCGCACGTCTTGCAATGCACGCAGTTCTGGGCATTGATTTGCAGGCGGTCCTCGCCGGCGTCGGTTTTCACGTATTCGTACACGCCTGCCGGGCAGTAGCGCGCTTCAGGGCCGGCATACCTGGCCAGGTTCACCGCCACCGGCACGCTGTTGTTCTTGAGCGTGAGGTGGATCGGCTGGTCTTCAGCGTGGTTGGTATTCGAGATGAATACCGACGATAAACGGTCGAAGGTCAGCTTGCCGTCCGGCTTGGGATAGGCGATCGGCGCGTAGTTGGCGGCCGGCTTCAGGCATTCATGGTCGCCGTAATTGCGGTGCAGCGTCCACGGCGCCTTGCCGCGCCAAATCAATTGGTCAACGGCCGTCATGATCGAACCGAGCACCAAGCCTTTGGACAGCCACGGCTTGACATTGCGCGCCACGTGCAGCTCTTCATGCAACCAGGATGCTTCAAACGCGGCCGGGAAGGCCGACAGTTCGTCGTGCTGGCGCTGTTCTTTCAGCGCGCCAAAGGCTGCTTGCGCGGCCAGCATGCCGGTCTTGATGGCCGCGTGGCTACCCTTGATGCGGCTCATGTTTAAAAAGCCCGCGTCGCAACCGATCAACGCGCCGCCGGGGAAGACCAGCTTGGGCAAGGCTTGCAGGCCGCCGGCCGTAATGGCGCGCGCGCCGTACGAAATGCGCTTGGCGCCTTCGAAGAAGGGGCGAATGGCCGGATGCGTCTTGTAACGCTGGAATTCTTCGTACGGAGACAGGTAAGGGTTTTCATACGAGAGTCCGATCACGTAGCCAACCACGACCTGGTTGTTTTCCAGGTGGTACAGGAACGAGCCGCCGTAGGTGTCGTGCTTGAGCGGCCAGCCGGTGGTGTGAATGACCAGGCCAGGCTTGTGCTTGGACGGGTCGATTTCCCACAGTTCCTTGATGCCGATGCTGTACGACTGCGGATCCTTGCCTTGGTTCAGGTCGTACTTGGCGATCAGTTGCTTGCCCAGGTGGCCGCGCGAGCCTTCTGCAAACAGCGTGTACTTGCCGTGCAATTCCATGCCGAGCTGGAAGGCGGCCGTCGGCACGCCGTGGCGGTCCACACCCATATTGCCGGTCGCTACACCCTTGACCGAGCCATTGTCGTTGTACAAAATTTCCGCGGCCGGAAAGCCCGGAAAGATTTCGACGCCCAACGCTTCGGCCTGCTGACCCAGCCAGCGCGTGACGTTGCCCAGCGAGACCACGTAGTTGCCGTGATTTTCAAAACACTTTGGCACGGCAAAACCCGGCGTCTGGTAAGCCTTGGTTTCGGTCAGGAACAAGATCCGGTCTTCCGTCACCGCAGTGTTCAAAGGCGCACCGAGCTCCTTCCAGTTGGGAATGAGTTCATTGAGCGCAATCGGGTCCATTACCGCGCCCGAAAGGATGTGGGCGCCGATTTCGCCGCCTTTTTCCAGCACGACGACCGATACTTCCTGGCCTTTTTCGGCAGCGAGCTGCTTTAAACGGATTGCTGCGGACAAGCCCGCCGGGCCCCCGCCGACGATGACGACGTCGTATTCCATCGCTTCGCGCGGGCCGTATTGTTCGAACATTGTTGTGGGCTCTGTCATGGTCTCATCATGGGAAGGAAAATTTAAGCACGAGTGTGCGGGAAATTAATGCAGATTGCAACTTTGGCGCCATTTTACGGCGATTATTAGACTGC
Source organism: Massilia sp. TSP1-1-2 (assembly GCF_049896185.1). Taxonomy (NCBI): domain Bacteria; kingdom Pseudomonadati; phylum Pseudomonadota; class Betaproteobacteria; order Burkholderiales; family Oxalobacteraceae; genus Massilia; species Massilia sp. TSP1-1-2. Next base: position 110,758 of record NZ_JAFCTU010000002.1, on the reverse strand, counting down.
GCCGTCTAATCGCGACAAAATGTGTAATGATTATGCCTTCGCCAGCACACCGTACAGGAGCCTAACGTGGGCATAGAAGTCAATTTCGAAGGAAAAATCGCGCTCATCACCGGCGCATCGAGTGGCCTGGGCGCCCGTTTCGCCAAGGCGCTTGCCGGCGCCGGCGCGCAAGTGGTGCTGGCCTCGCGCCGCGTCAACCACCTCAAGGAACTGCGCGCCGAGATCGAAGCCGAAGGCGGCGCCGCCCACGTGGTCTCGTTGGACGTCACCGACATGGCCAGCATTAAGTCGGCCATCGCGCATGCGGAAACCGAAGCTGGGCCGATCGACATCCTGGTCAATAATTCGGGCGTGTCGATGACGCAGCGGCTGGTTGACGTGTCCGAAGAAGACTACGCCTACGTGATGGACACCAACCTGCGCGGCGCCTTTTTTGTGGCCCAGCAAACGGCCAAGCGCATGATCGCGCGCGCCAAGGGCGACCCTAAAAAGCAGCATCGCATCATCAATATCGCGTCGGTGGCGGGATTGCGCGTGCTGCCGCAGATCGGCGTCTATTGCATGAGCAAGGCAGGCGTTGTGCACATGACCAAGGCGATGGCGGTGGAGTGGGGCAAGTACAACATCAACGTTAATGCCATTTGCCCGGGCTACATCTCGACGGAAATTAATGAAGATTATTTTGCCAGCGAGCAGGGCCAGAAACTGATCAACATGCTGCCGCGCAAGCGTCCAGGCAAACCGGAAGACCTCGACGGCTTGCTGCTGTTGCTGGCGGCCGAAGAAAGCCATTTCATCAACGGCGCCATCATCACCGCCGATGACGGGATGATGGCACAGTAATCGCGAGCATCGCTCCGTAATGCGGGTGCGCAGCGGCTAGCGGCTCACGCCCACCAGCTTGTGCACCAGCTCGGACGACGTCGCCGCGGAAAACTTGCGCATCAGTTTGGCACGGTGCATTTCCACCGTGCGCGGGCTGAGCGAAGTTTCACGCGCGATGATCTTGCTGGTTTTTCCCTCTACCAACAAGGCGGCGATTTCGCGCTCGCGCGGCGTCAGTTCAGCCGTCACCGGACGCTTTTCGCTGACATCTTCGAACGTCCACACCCCCGCGCCCAAGGGCTCGCTGGCGTTGATCGCGCGTCCGCTGACATGGCACCAGAACAGCTCGCCATTGGCGCGGCGCATGATGCGCTCGTCCGAATACACGCCCTTGGCGTTCATGACGGGAATGATGCGGTCGCCCGTGCGCTGGAATTCGTCGGCGGTGGGATACAGTACCTGGAACGACTTGCCGTCCAGTTCGCCATGGGCGTAGCCAAACATGGAACTGACGGCATTATTGCAATGGCGAATGACCCGGTTGATTGAAATGCACATGCCGACCGGTGCGTGCTGGAAAATCATTTCGAAGTCGATGGCGTGCTGTTCGTTCATGTGATCCAAGGTTGCGAGTATTTCTACGGTATTGTGCTTTTGGCCCGCGTATTTTATGCTGAGAATCTACTCAGAAGTACAGAACGAGCACCATGCTCATCAATAAAAGGGACGGGTATGAATAAAGTTTATCCAGACGCGGCATCGGCGCTGGCCGGCATCGTGAGCGATGGCCAGACCATCGCAGTGGGCGGTTTTGGCCTGTGCGGCATCCCGGAGGCATTGATTCTTGCCTTGCGCGATTCCGGCGTCAAGAACCTGACGGCAATCTCCAACAATGCCGGTGTGGACGACTTTGGCCTGGGCCAGTTGCTGACCACGCGCCAGATCAAGAAAATGATATCGTCGTATGTGGGCGAGAACAAGGAATTTGCCCGCCAGTATCTGGCAGGCGAACTGGAACTCGAATTCACGCCGCAAGGCACGCTGGCTGAAAAGCTGCGCGCGGGCGGCGCCGGCATTCCAGCCTTTTTCACCAAGACTGGCGTGGGCACCATCGTTGCCGACGGCAAGGAAGTGCGCGAGTTCGATGGCGAACAGTATGTGATGGAACGCAGCCTGGTGGCCGACGTGTCGCTCGTCAAGGCCTACATGGCCGACCGCGCGGGCAACCTGGTGTACCGTAAAACGGCGCGCAATTTCAATCCGAACGTCGCCATGGCCGGCAAGATTACCATCGTCGAAGTGGAAAAACTGGTCGAAGTGGGCGAGATCGATCCCGACCAGGTGCATACGCCAAGTATTTTCGTGCACCGTATCGTCGTCAATCCAACGCCGGAAAAGCGCATCGAACAGCGCACCGTGCGGCCCACTTAAGACTATTCGGAGAAGAACATGGCATGGACTCGTGATGAAATGGCCGCGCGCGCGGCAAAAGAGCTGCAGGATGGCTTTTATGTGAATCTGGGCATTGGTTTGCCGACGCTGGTGGCGAACTATGTGCCGCAAGATATGGAAGTATTCCTCCAATCGGAAAACGGCTTGCTGGGCATCGGCCCGTTTCCCACCGACGCAGAAGTCGATGCTGACCTGATCAACGCCGGCAAGCAGACCGTGACGGCGCTGCCGGGTGCGGCTTACTTCAGCTCGGCTGACTCGTTCGGCATGATCCGCGGCGGCAAGATCAACCTGGCCATTTTGGGCGCCATGCAAGTGTCGCAACAGGGCGACCTGGCGAACTGGATGATTCCGGGCAAAATGGTCAAGGGCATGGGCGGCGCGATGGACCTGGTGGCAGGCGTCAAGCGGGTGGTGGTGGTGATGGAACACGTGGCCACCGCCAAGGATGGCTCAACATCCTACAAGATCTTGCAAAAATGCGACTTGCCGCTGACCGGCGTGGGCGTGGTCGACCTGATCATCACCGACCTGGGCGTGATTGAAGTCACGCCCAACGGACTCAAGCTGGTGGAACTGGCGCCCGGTGTCGACAAGGCGCAGGTGGTTGAAGCAACCGGCGCTGAGCTGGATGTTTCGGCCGTCTAAGCGCGGCCCGGCGTAAAAAAAGGCATCCATGAGATGCCATTTTTTTGCGCTTACTTCAAGGTCCAGACATACTGGATTCTGACCCAGTCTTGCACGGCCTTGCCATTTTTCATTGCAGGGTGGAACTTGCACAGCTTGAGCGTGTCCACCGCAGCCGTGTCAAGCGCGCTGTAGCCACTCGACTTGTTCACTTTTGCGTCGAGCACCGCACCATCTTCGGCAATCAGGTAAGCTAAGTTCACTGTTCCTTCTTGCTTGGCCGCTATCGATTCTTTTGGATACTGCGGCTTTTCACAACTGCTAAAGATTGCCTGCCCAGGCTGGTTGCCGTCGCTTGTATTGTCGCCGGCCTGGACCGGGCTGGCAAAGGCCAGCGCCGCGACGGCGGCAACAGCCATGGATGATGTAATGATAGACATACGATTCGCCTCACTGGGTTATAGTTGTTTATGTTCGAGCAAGTAGAATATTCTGTCTAGATTGACTTGTCTACTTAATTATTCCAGCGTCCACACGTATTGCATCCGCATCGGCGCGGCGACCGCCGAGCCGTTTTGCCGGGCCGGCTGGAAGGTGCACAGTTTAATGGCGTTCAGCGCGGCTGCATCCATGCTTGCATAACCGCTGGAACGCACAACGGCCGAGTGCAGCACGCGCCCGCGCGGGTCGATCTCAAAGCCGAGCGTGCTTGTTCCCTCATGCGAGGCATCGATGTCGTGTTGAGGGTAGGACGGCTTGGTGCAGCTCTTGAAATCGACCACGGGTGCATGGCTGGTCAATGCGGCGCTCGCGATGCCGGTGCGCACTGCGGCGTGCACATACAGGCTGAAACAGGCGGCGGCCAGCCCCAGGACGGGAATGGCCGCTTTCCAGTTCAGCGCTTGCGCTTCGGGCCGCACCAGGGGCCGCACCAGGCGCCGCACACGGGCGAGCAGGTCGCCGCCATTGGCCGCGACGGCCAGGTGGTGCCGGGAAAACTGCATTTTTTCCAGTTCCGACAAGGCGCGCGCCAGTGTGCGAGGTTCGCCCGTGTAACACGCCGCAATATCGTCGGCGATCTGTTCGCGCTCGTCGCGCACGCGCCCTGAAATCCACCACACGGCAGGGTGATAAAAGAGCAGGATTTCCACCACGTTCTGGCCCAGGTTGACCAGGTAATCGAAACGTTTAACGTGCGCCATTTCATGGGCAAGCAGCGCTTCGAGCAATTCGTGCGGCATGCCCAGCACTAGCGACGCCGGCACCAGCACCAGCGGACGCAGCCAGCCGACGGTCAACGGGCTGGCCAGGTTGGCGACGACGCGCAGCCGTACCGCGCGCGTCACGCCGAACTGCAGCGCCAGGCGCGACACACTTGCCTGCAAGCGCGCATCGCTGACCTTCACGCGCGCCGAGCGGCCGATCCAGATAAGGCCAAGCGCCATGCGCAGCGCCAGCAGCACGGCGCAGGCCGCCCAGAAACCAACGATCCACAGCAAGTGTTGCTGCAGGAATGCAAGCAGGCCACCGGTGGCGCCCGCGCGCCCGATCAGGAAGGCGTCGGCCAGGCGCAATGGGGCGCCGGCCGCGCCGCCGTCATGCAGCCGCAGGGAAAGTTCAGCGGCAGGCCACAGCAAACAGGCCAGCATGCCAACCCAGGCAATGTTGTAGCGATACACGGGATCGGCCTTGCGCAGTACGCGCAGCGCCAGTGCGGTGGCTGCGGCGATCACGCAGCCTTGCCAGAGAAAGTGCAGCAGCGTCCAGCCAACGCTGTCGATCAGGGTGGCAACATTCATGCGCGGTCATCCTCCTTGAGCAAGCTTTCAATTTCTTCACGGTCTTTTTTGGAAATGCCGCTCTTGAGCGCGGCCATCACCAAGGCCTTGGCCGAACCGGAAAACGCTTTCTGGATCAAGTCTTTGAGCAAGTTGGTCTGCAGGCTGTCCTGCGCCTGCGCGGGCGCGTAGATGTGCGACCGTTCGCTTTCGTCGCGGATCAGCAAACCCTTGGTATGCATGATCTGCATCAGGCGCAGTACGGTGGCGTAAGTGACGTCCGGGCGCTGCATGAGGAGCGCCTGGTGCACTTGCTTGGCGGTCGCCGCGCCGAGCGGCCACAGCGTTTGCAGCAAATCGAGCTCGGCGGCGGTGGGCTTGGGTGGCGCGGGGGACTTGGGCATGGCGGCGGCGGGACGGAGTAACTGGTCGACTGAGGGTAGCGCAACTAGACCGTTTTGTCTATCGCCAAATTAACCGAAAAACAACAATAAAACTTGTCGGGTTTTACGATTGGCCCTAGCATAGACAATCTTGTCTACTAAAGGGTGCGCAAAGTGAATGTTCGTGATTTTCGGGTCGGGTGGCGCTTGCTGCTCCAGGAGCCGGCGTATTCGGGCGCGGCGATTGCCGGGCTGGCGGTCGGGTTTGCCGTCTGCATTTTGCTGTTGGGATTTGTACGGTATTGCTTCACCTATAACGCGCACCTGCAAGACAGCGAGCACATCTTCGTGGTCAAGGAACGGCGCAACATGCTGCCACGGCCTGAATGGCGCGTGCGCGGTCCGGCGGCGTTGCACGGCGTGGCGATGGCGAGCGGCCCCGGCGTGACGGCTACCGGCGCGCAGACGGTCGATGTGGGCGCGCGCTACGGCGCTGCGCTGAGCGCACTGGAGTTGCGCGTGGTGGACGCCAATTACCTGGCATTTTTTGGCAAGCAAGCCATTGCAGGGGACGCCGCAGCGGCGCTGGCGCGTCCCGACGCGTTGGTGCTCACCCGCAGCAAAGCGCAGCAACTGTTTGGCCGCGCCGACGCGCTCGGCATGGTATTGCATCTGAACGGCGCGCCGTTCGCCGTCAAGGCAATCCTGGAAGACGAGCCCGGCAACAGCACGGTCGGTTTTGACGCCCTGGTCGGGGTCGGCAAGCATGGCTGGGATGTGCCGCCCGGGCAGGGCGCGGTCGATCCGGCGTGGAGCGCGCTGCGGCAACTGTATATCAAGCTGCCTGCCGCGGCCGATCCGGCCGCGCTGCAGAACGTGTTGCAAGAGGCCGTTGCCAGGGAAGTGGACGCGCGCATGCCCGCAACGTGGCGCGAGCGCGCCGGTGGCGCCCGCTTGACGGACATTGCCGTCGCGCCTCTGAACGCATTGTATTTCGACGAAAGCTTGCTGCGCAGCCGCGCCGGCGCCCGGTTCGGCAATCGGCCGCTGGTGATCGCGCTGGGTGCCCTGGCCTTGCTGATCCTGCTGCTGGCGAGCACCAATTATGTGAACCTGGCCGCCGTGCGCACGGCGGCGCGCCAGCGTGAAATAGGCGTGCGCAAGGTGCTTGGCGCCGGGCCTGCGCGCCTGGCAAGCCAGTTCATTGCCGAGTCGCTACTGGTGTGCATGCTGGCCACGCTGGCAGGTCTGGTAGTGGCGTGGCTGGCCGCACCCCTGTTTGGCGAACTGGTCAACCGGCAAGTGGCGGGCATGCTCGATCTGCCCTTGTGCGCCGCCGCCCTGGCGCTGGGCGGGTTGACCGGGGTGCTGTCGGCGCTGTATCCGGCATGGATCGCGCTGCGCTTGCCCGTGGTGCTCATCTTGAATGAACGCAGCGGCGCCGAGTCGCCCGGGGCGTTGCGCCTGCGCCGCATCGTTACCGTGTTCCAGTGCGGCACGGCGATTTGCCTGATCGGCGTGACGCTGGCGGTGCAATGGCAAGCCGATTACGCCAGTCTGGCCGATCCGGGCTTTGACACGGCGCCCTTGGTGGTGCTGACCTTGCCGGGTGAACCGGATTCCACCGCCGCGCGCGCTTTCCAGACCGAACTTGTGCGCCTGCCGCAGGTCAGCGGCGTGGCGGCGATCTCGGAGGCGGTCGGACGCGACGGCAACAAGCTGATGCGCACGCTCACCCAGAACGGGGCCGCATTGACTATCGAAACCAAGCCGGTCAGTGCGAATTTTTTCCAGCTGCTCGGCGTGCACGCGGAAACGGGACGCCTCTTCGATGCCGCGCGGGACCTGCCGGGAAGCACCAATGTCATCTTGAACGCAGTGGGTGCGCGCTCGCTTGGTTTTGCCCAGCCGCAAGACGCCGTGGGGCGCCTCGTCAACAACACCAGCCTGGTGGTCGGCATTGCGCCCGACCTGCGCTACCGGACGCTGCGCGAAAAGCCGCAGCCGATGATGTATGTGATGGATGCGGTGCAGCCAGTCTTGCTGGTCAAGGCGACCGGCGACAGGGCGGCGGCGATGACGGCGCTGGCGCTGTTGTGGCAGCGGCACTTTCCTGATGCGCTATTCGAGGCGGTTGCGGCAAGCAGCGTATTTGCGGGCAATTACAGCGACGACCGCCGGCTGGGCAAGATATTGACGGCGGCCAGCGCGGTGGCCACCGTACTGGCCGGGTTCGGCATTTACGTGCTCTCCGCGTACAGCGTCAAGCGCCGCGCGCGCGAAATTGTACTGCGCAAGATTCATGGCGCCAAGCGCAGCGACATCGGCCGCCTGGTGGTGCGCGAATTCATTGGCCTGCTCGCCGTGGGCGCGCTGATCGGCATTCCGCTGGCCTTGCTTGCTATCGAACGCTACCTGTCCGCCTTTGTAGAACGCGCGCCGATGGGCGCATGGCCCGCATTTGTTGCGCTCGCCTGCGTGGCAATCGTTGCCGCCGCTGCCATCGCGCGCCACACGGTACGGGCCATGCGCATGTTGCCGGCCACGGCCTTGCGCACTTAAAAAAACTATTTACCTGACGGAGTCTCCATGAAGAAAATCTTGCTTGCCACCCTGTTTGCCTTGTTGCCCTTGACCAGCGGAGCGGTGGACCTGCCCGCGTATCCCTTCATCCATGTCAACGGCTATGGCGCAGCCGTCGTCATCCCCGATATTGGCACCGTCGAATTCGAGATTGCGGCGCAAGATGGCGATCCGGCCGTGGCCCTGGCAACGGTGCAGGCGCGCATCGATGACATCCGCGCAGTGATGCAGCAGCTTGGCGTGGCCGAGGCTGACCTGGAAATGCGTGATATTCGACGTGACATTCGGCGCGACATCCAAAAGACGGACCAGCCTGGTGCGCCCCTGTACGAGTTGCGCTGCAGCGTCAAGCTGACCGTACGCAATTTGTCGAACTGGAAAATGCTGGTGCAGCCCTTGCTGGACAAGCCCAATCTCGACGGCTTTATGACCGGATTTGACAGCTCGGAGCGCGAAAAGATCGAAATTGGCCTGATGGGCGACGCGATCAGGATGGCGCGCCGCAAGGCCGAGGGCGTGGCCGCCGGACTGGGCCGCAAACTCGGTGCCGTGAGCGCCGTGAGCACGGGCGAATTGAAGAACCTGACGCGGGCGATGAATTTGTCGCCCAGCGAATTTAACAATTACCGGGGCAATCAGGAACGGCGGGCGCCGGCCGACCGCGCCGAGCTGGTCACGGTGACGTCGCTCAAGCTGCAGCAGCCGGTCGACGTGATTTTCCGCATTCAATAATCCTTGCTGTCGACCTTCTCTAAAAAAACGGGCTGCACTTGTATGCAGCCCGCCTTGACGTGTCGATTGCAATGTTGCTTATGTTGCTTATGCTGCTTTGCGCTCAGGGAACAGTTCGCGGTCATCCTCGAGGTGGGTAGGATGCTTGAGCTGCTGTTGCAAGCGCTCGTGATCGAGCTCGTTTTCCCAATGCGACACCACGACGGTGGCCACGCCGTTGCCGATAAAGTTGGTCAGCGCCCGGCACTCGCTCATGAAGCGGTCGATGCCGAGAATGAGCGCCATGCCCGCCACCGGGACGGTTGGCACCACGGCCAGCGTGGCGGCCAGCGTGATGAAGCCGGCGCCGGTGATGCCCGAGGCGCCTTTTGACGTCAGCATGGCCACGCCCAGAATGGTCAGTTGCTGGCCCAGCGTGAGGTCCACATTGGTAGCCTGCGCCACGAACAATGCTGCCATCGTCATGTAGATATTGGTGCCGTCCAGGTTGAAGGAGTAGCCGGTAGGCACAACCAGGCCGACGACGGACTTCGAGCAGCCCAGCTTTTCAAGCTTGCGCATCAGCGCGGGCAGGGCGCTTTCCGACGAGCTGGTGCCCAGGACGATCAGCAATTCTTCCTTGATGTACGAAATGAACCGGAAGATGGAAAAACCCGTGAAGCGGGCGATCAAGCCGAGCACGATGAAGATGAACAGGGCGCACGTCAGGTAGAACGAACCCATCAAGCGTGCCAGCGGCACCAGCGAAGCGAGGCCGAATTTACCGATCGTAAAAGCCATGGCCCCAAACGCACCGACGGGCGCCGCTTTCATGATGATGCCGACCACGCCGAAAATGGCGTGCGAGACGTCGTCGATCAGCTTGGTAATTGGTTTGCCGCGCTCGCCGAGCATGGACAGCGCAAAGCCGAACAGGATCGCCACCAGCAGCACTTGCAAGATCTCGCCCTTGGCGAAGGCGTCGACGAAGGTGTTGGGAATGATGTTCATGACGAAGTCCGTCGTGGACTGTCCCTTGGCCTTGGCGGTGAACTCGGCGATCGACTTGGTGTCGAGCGTGGCGGGGTTGGCGTTAAAACCGTCACCCGGGCGGATGATATTGGCCACCATCAGGCCGATGGCCAGCGCGACCGTGGAGACAACCTCGAAATACAGCAAGGCCTTGCCGCCCACCCGGCCGATTTTTTTCATGTCCTGCATGCCGGCAATGCCGGCCACGACGGTACAGAAAATCACCGGCGCGATGATCATCTTGATCAGCTTGATGAAACCGTCGCCGAGCGGCTTCATGTCGACGCCCAGCTTGGGGTTGAGCACCCCGAGCAGGACGCCGCAAACAATGGCAAACAGCACCTGCACGTACAGGATTTTGTAAAAAGGTTTTTTCATGGCGGTGTCTCCGACCGGTTTGGGATGGCTGCATCATCAACCGGTTGGACACCTGAAGCTATTGTGGATATCCGCAGTTTTAAGCGGAACTTTCGATTTTATTATCGCACTGTTGTGCTGTCCTTGCGATAAATCAAGCCGCCCTTCATGACCATCCTGACATCGCGTAGCATCTTGATATCGCTACTGGGGTCGCCGCCAACGGCCACCATGTCGGCCAGCATGCCCGGCTTGAGCTGGCCCAGGTCGGCGCTCTTGCCGAGAATGGCTGCACTGACGACGGTGGCCGCGCGCAAGGCTTCGGCCGGCGGCATGCCAAGCCGCACCATGGCTTCGAGTTCCCGGTAGTTGGTGCCATGCGCGAACACGCCCACATCGCTGCCGTTGCCGATCACCACGCCAAGCCGGCGCGCCAGGCGAAAGGCGCGCTCGGCCTGCTGCATGGCGGGCGTCGGCGGGCCGCCGCGCACGTGCTTCTGGAAATACTCGCCGATCGCCTCGGGCGCGCTCAGCGTGGGGACGTAAGCCACCTTGCGCTCGACCATCAGCTTGAAGGTCGCTTCCGAGGCGCCATAGCCGTGTTCGATGGTGTCGGCCCCGGCCAGCACCGCCATCCGGATGGCGTCGTCGGTACTGGCGTGCACGGCGACCTTGCGCCCGGTAACGTGCGCCGCCTGCACCATGGCCTTGAGCTCGTCCATCGTAAAGGTGGGGCGGGCGCTGCCATCGACGCCGGTGCGGTAGTCGCCGTAAATCTTGATCCAGTCGGCCCCGCGCGAAGCCTGTTCGCGCACCGCGCGCGTGACTTCATCGACCCCGGTCGCTTCCTGTGCGCCGTGCGGCAAATCCATATCTGGGCGGAAGTTTTTACCGGCCGGACCGTAACTGTAGGACGCCACGATGGCCTTGGTGGCAACGAACAGGCGCGGCCCGGGAATGGCGCCTTCATCAATGGCGCGCTTGACGGCAACGTCGGCGTAGTTGGCGCCTTCGCTGCCCAGGTCGCGCAGCGTGGTAAAGCCCGCCTGCAGCGTCGCGGCCGCGTGCTTGCCCGCCAGCAGCGTGCGGTATTCGACCTGTTCCCGCATGACCTGGTCGTCCCACGACGTTTCGTTGTACGGGTGCAGCAGCAGGTGGGAATGCAGGTCGATCAGCCCGGGCACGAGCGTGGTGCCCGGCAGGGCGATGCGCTCGGTGCCGGCGGGAATAGTCATGCTGCTGGCGGGACCGGTAGCCTCAATCCGGCCTTGTGAGACCAGCACCGACCAGCCGACCCTGGCTTCACCTTCTCCGGTCCACACCCGGTCGGGCGTGAGCAGCAGCGCTTGCGCGTGGGCGCAACCAAACGAGAGGGCAAACAGTGCAATGAACCAGCTTTTCATGCGGACTCCAGCGATGACGGACAGCGGCCATGATAGCGCAATCGTCCGCTGGGTCGATTACCCCCCGTTCACCCCCCCCCCGATCACCCCGCCGCTGGCATTGTCCCGCCCTGCAGGCGGAACACGTTGACAATCGACGCGCGCATGCCGGCCTGGTCCTGCATCGACGCGGCGGCTGCTGCGGCCTGTTCGACCAGCGCCGCATTTTGCTGGGTGATGCCATCGATTGCAGACACCGCCGTATTGACTTGCCCGATACCGATTTCCTGTTCGCTGGACGCGACGCTGATCTCGTCCATGATCGCGGTCACGCGGCCGATACTGGCAACGATATCGTCCATGGTGCTGCCGGCATCGCGCACCAGCTTGCTGTCGCGCTGGACATGGTCGGCCGAGGCGCCAATCAAGTCCTTGATTTCCTTGGCCGCTACATTGGAGCGCTGCGCCAGCGCGCGCACTTCGGCCGCCACGACGGCAAAGCCGCGCCCCTGTTCCCCGGCCCGGGCCGCTTCGACGGCGGCATTGAGCGCCAGGATATTGGTCTGGAACGCGATCGCTTCAAACACGCCGATGATGTCGCCAATCTTGTGCGACGCCTGGTCGATGGCGCCCATCGTGTCGACCACCTGGGCGACCACCGCGCCACCCTTGACGGCCACGTCCGAGGCCGACGTTGCCAGCAGCGCGGCCTGGCGCGCATTGCCGGCATTCTGGCGCACCGTCGAGGTCAATTCTTCCAGCGACGACGCGCTCTCTTGCAGCGCGCCCGCTTGCATTTCGGTGCGCGCCGACAAGTCCATATTGCCTGCGGCAATCTGGCCGGACGCGGTGGACATGGCATCGGTGCCTTCGCGCACCTGGCTGACAATCTGGTGCAGGCTGGCGCGCATGTCGGACAGTGCCTGTTGCAAGCGCCCCGTTTCGGTATCGTTGGCCTCGTCCCCGGCGCCACTGCGCGGCTGCGCTCAAGTCGCCGTCGGCAATGCAGGCGGCCGCTGCGATGGCGGCGTCGAGCGGACGAATGATGGCCCGGCTGTTGAGTAGACCGAGCATCAGCGCCACCACCATCGACAACAGGGAAGCGCCAATGATTTGCGCGCGCGCGCCGGCGGCAACGGTGTCGGACGCTTCGGCCGCCGCGGTGGAATTGCGTTCGATGCGCTCACTCAAGCTGCCCATGCTCATTTCGAGTGTCGAGAAGTGGCGCAGGAAGTCGGGGTAGGCGGCCAGTGCCGCGTCCTTGTCGCTGGCGGCAGTGGCGACCATCCTGGTGGCGCTGGTTAAGTAAACATTGGCGTCGGGCCGCACGAGCGCCATGGCTTGCTTGAGCGCCGGGTCGCTGGTCTTGGCATCCATGCTGGCCAGGCGCGTGCGAAACAGGGAAACATGCTCGGCCACTTCCTTGGCGGCCTCGGCCTGCTGCGACGGGTCGCCGTTCACGGCCCCGAGCAAGGCTTTCAGGACGTCGCCCCTGAGCGCGTCATGGGCCTGGTCGGCTTGCATCTGGTCTTTCATGGCCTCGCTGTTGGCGATGACGGCGCCCATCGCGGTGTCGAGTTTTTGCACGGCGCGCAGGCCGATCAGGCCGGCCACAGCGACAAAGGCGAGCGTGGTGAGGTTGGCAAGCAGCAAGCGTTTGCGGATGGTGATATTCATAGGTCAAGGTCCCGGTTGCAATACTTACAGCTTGAAGGAGAGACCAAGCGTGACGCTCAGGTCAGGCGTGCGCCGGTTGAGGCCGCGCGAGAGTGCGCTGTCAACTTGGCAGTTGTTGGTGACAAGGTAAGCCATGCCGACCGTTGCACTCGCTTCGGTGCCGCCGTCTTTCGGGCGCGCGATGCGGGGCGCGGACGCTTCCACGAAACTGCGAAAACGATCGTTCCAGGCCTTGCCCACGACTACGCCCAGAATGCCGTGGGTGCCGCCGGCATGCCGCTCGTAGACAAAGCCGGGCATTACACCGAGCGACATGCCGGCTCCCAGTTCCCATTCGGCCACGATGCGCGCCGAGGGACGCGTGCCCTGGCCGCGAAACGGCGCCGAACCGGTGTCGAGGTCGGCGTGGAACAGCAGGCCAAGCGAAGGCAGCGCGCCGGCGGCGTCGACAGCATGCCATTTCAGGCCCAGCGAGACGTCGCCATAGCCGCGCTTGCTTTGACGGGGGCTGCTGCCGTCGGTGGTGCGCGAACGCATGGCACCGTCGGTTTCCACGCGCAGTTCGACCGTATCGCTCACGCCAAAGCGCAGCAGGGTTGGGGTGGCGATCGTGTGCTCGCGCACGCCGTCGACCTTGCTGCGGTCGATGCCGATACTGGTTTCAAGTTGCACTCGCCCGGCGCCGACGACATTGCTCTACTCGACGAAATCCGGACGGTCGGTGGTGATGCTGTCGCCATCGGCGGCGAACGCCGTGTGGGGACCGAGGGCGGCCAGGAACAACAGTAGAGGGGGAAGGGCAGGATGATGGGGACGGGCGATAGCAGCGAACAAGGAAACTCCAGGGAAATGGCGACGGCGACATCACTGGCTTGCTTACCGGTTGTCGATTACGTGGCGCCATTCTCACCTTGTTCGTTCCCCTTCATGCCGAAACATGGCGTAGTGACATGGAAGTAATTGCGTGAGTGTCCGTGTGGCAACAACTCGCGCGCTTTGGCATTGCTTGTCTGTTAAGCAGTGTCGGTGACGGGGCGCGTTGCGCCACCGCTGCGGCTTGTCGCGTCGGCGCGCGCGGCGCGGCGGGCCAGCACCCAATGCCAGCCGAACGGCACGCACAGCGCCAGGCCGGTTCCCAGATGCAGCAGCGCGGCGGCGTTGCCCAGCGTATCGTCCCCAAGGTAATACACACCCACCGCCGTCACCGCCAATATGAGCATGGCCGCGCCCAGCACCGAGCCGCTGATGCGCTGGCGCGCGCGCCGCCAATTGCCGCGCATGTGCACGGTCCACAAGGAACCGAGCAGCATCATCACCAGGAAGCCGGCGCCGGCATGGGCGGCGGCGACGAGGACCCGACCGGTGCCCGGCAGGCGCCAGGCGATGTCGGTGTCAAAGCGCATCACCAGGGTGGTGGGCGCGAGCAGGCAGCCGCTGGCAAACACCAGCAGCAGAGCGCCGAGCAAGGCAGTGACGAACCAGCCTGGATAGCCTTTCATGAAGCAAACTCCGGTGAACGATGGATGAGTGCGCCGCCCAGTGCCCGCACCAGTGCTTCGCGGCGCGGCATGGCAAGCGTAGCGGCAACTTTGGTCAGGGCATCGGCGCGCCAGGCGCTGCGCGCGACCACGGTCCATACGCCAGGCGCCGCCTGCAGTCCGGCAGGCGCCACGATGTGCGCCGGGAAACGCGCGTCCGGCGCTCCGGTACGCGAGCTGGCCATGGCCGCGCGGCGCAGGCAGCCAAGTTCGGTCAGGCTGCCGTCCAGTTCGCGCCGCTGCATCGGCAGCGCCAGCTCGCCAAACACGGCCACGTCGCCGCCGGCGTTGACATATCCGGCCGTAGCGCCCGCGCGGCGCATGGCGCGCAAGGCAAGGTCAACCGCAAACCCCTTGGCGATACCGTCGAGCGTGATGCGCACCGGCCGCGCCAAGCGCGCCCAGCCTGGGCCAATGACAATATCGGCGGCGCTGCCGCGCGCCAGGCAAGGCCCGGCGCCGTGGTCGGGCAGGGCGCCGGCCTGCACCAGCATGGCGCCAACCGTGCAGTCAAAGGCGCCGCCGCTGGCCGCCATCATCGCGCGCGCGGCGCGCAGCAGGCGCAGCGTAGTATTGGATAAGGGCACGGCCTTGCCGTGCGCGCCGTTCAGGCGCGACAACTCGCTGTCCGGATCATGGAAACTCCACAAGTGCTGTGCCTGGGCCATGCTGGCAAATGCCGCGTCGAGTGCGGCGGCCGGCCCGCGGGTCCCTGCCTCGACATAGGTACCCAGCAGCACTTGCATCCGCCTGATGTCAGGCATTGCTCAGAAACAGCTTATGCATGACCAGCAAGCGCTTGACGCCGTCCAGCACGTTGCGGCTCGACAGCGTTGCGCCGCTGATATTCGGCACGTCCTCGTCGAGCTTGAAGGGACTGGCCAGCGTCTTGCCAAAGAAATGCTTGCGCCAGGCCATGTCGCGGATCTGGCCGCCGTGCGTTTCGCGGTAGCTCATCACTTCCAGGCCGAGCACGTGGCCGTCGGGCGAAATCGCGGTGGCGTAGGTGATAAATTCATGCTTGCCGACTACCTCGTCGACGATGAACCACCCCTGCAACTGGCCGTCGCGTTCGACGCGCCAGAGTTTTTGCTCGTCGGTTCGCTGGCGCACGCCCGCCATGGCCTTGATCCGGTCGCGCTGTTCGGCGCTGAACTTGAGCGGATGCTCGACGAAGGAGCTGGCTTTGGGAAAGAGCAGCGTTTGCGCCGCCGCCACGGTGAGGTAATCGGTGGCGTAGGCAGGCGCGCTCACTGCCGCCAGCGGCAGCAGCAACATTGTCAGGTCGAGGGGACGGCGCATGGCGCTTCCTTAAAAATTGTAGCCGAGCTTGACGCGAAATTCGTTTTTCGTCTTCTCGATCAAGTGCAGCCTGGTGTCGGCCTGGCCGGCGTATTGTTCGCCGCCGCCGCGCATTTGCCGGAACGCCGTCAGCGTGGCCCACCATTTCTGGCCCGCATAGTGAATGCTGGGGCCGGCAAAAGTCGACCAGCGCTCCAGGCCGACTTCGGTCTCGTACTCGCTCTCGCGCAGCACTTCGGCGCCCGCATACCATCCCGGTGCAAAGCGGTACGAAACGCCGGTGCCTATGCGTGTTTGCAATTCCATTTCAGGCTCGACCGGCCAGTCGAAACCGTCCGGCAAGTTGGCGATGAATTTGCGCTTTTCGCGCGCCGCCCGCCCGCCCAGGTTGCCCACCCAGACCAGTTGGCCTTCCAGGAAGTATTTCTGGACCTGCATCTCAAGTTCGACTTCCACTTCGCTTTTTGCCTGGCCGGAATGGGGGTCGAGGCGACCGAACTCGATGGAGCTGATGGCCGACAGTCCAATGTCGTCCTTGGCCGGGCTGAGAAAATTGTATTTGATGCCAAATTCGATGCTGCGCGCGCGCAAGCCCGTTTTCCTGTCCGCCGGCAAGTAACCATCGATCAGCAAGCCGTGGGTATTAATGGCCAGTCCATTGACTTCGGCCGAGACCTGGAAGCGGTCGGTCACGCCATATTCAATTTCGGTCTTGGTATCGAGCGCGCTGTAGTGGCCGGCGCCCTTGTCGGAGCGCTGCGTGAACCACTGGTAGAATTCGCTCGCTCCCTTGGGCAATGTCTCGGCACCACGCACGTAGCCCAACAGGTTTTCGTCGGCGCTGGCGGGAAGGGTCACGATGAGCGCGATGGCCAGTGCAATGGCTTTGCGAGGGATGAACATGAAGGCGAAACTCCGTAAACAAGAATGATTCGTTATTCTAAACGAGAATCATTATCACTTGCAAGCGGTTTTTGACGTTCGCCACGGATTGCGCACGGGGGCCGGTTGGCGGGCGGCGCTGTCACTGCGCCGCCTACAGCATGCCATCCCTGTACTGCTATTGCGCGGCCCAGCCGCCGTCGACATTCCATGCCACCCCGCGCACTTGATTGCCGGCCGGGCTGCAAAAGAATACCGCAAGCGCGCCGAGCTCTTCTGGCGTGACGAATTCGCCGGAAGGCTGTTTCTCAACCAGCAATGCTTTCTTGGCTTCCTCGTTGCTCACCTTGTCGCGCGCAGCGCGGTCGTCCACCTGCTTTTGCACCAGCGGCGTGAGCACCCAGCCCGGACAAATCGCATTGCAGGTAATGCCCGTATGCGCCGTTTCGAGCGCGGTAACTTTGGTCAGTCCCACCAGGCCGTGCTTGGCCGCCACGTAGGCTGACTTTTGCTCCGAACCGACCAGGCCATGCACCGACGCCAGGTTAATGATGCGGCCCCAGTTCTTTTGCTTCATGCCCGGCAGCGCGAGGCGCGAGGTGTGGAAGGCCGAGCTCAGATTGATGGCGAGGATCGCATCCCATTTTTCTGGCGGGAAGTCTTCGACGTTGGCGACGAACTGAATGCCGGCATTGTTGACCAGGATATCGACGCCGCCGAACTTGTCTTGCGCGAACTGCATCATGGCGGCGATCTCGGCCGGCTTGGACATGTCGGCATTGTGATAGGCAGTCTGCACGTCGAACTCCTGGGCGACGTCGGTATGGAGTTTTTCAATTTGCTGCGCATCGCCAAAGCCGTTGAAGACGATGTTGGCGCCTTGCTCGGCCAGCGCGCGCGCCAGCCCGAGGCCGATGCCGGAGGTGGAACCTGTCACGAGCGCCGTTTTGCCGCTCAACATGCTTGTTTTCATTGTGTCCTCTGGGAGAATGATTGCGTGGTTGATGATGTAGAATTCTAAACGTTAGTCAGCGTTGTGATTCGTAGTAGCAGGAATTGAAACACATATTTGAATATGGCGACGGATAAGCGCCCAACAAGGAGTCGGCATGACCGTAGCAAGAATCACTTCCGTCCAGTGCTGTTCGCCAACAGGTTTGCACCACATGTCGTACAAGGAATGGGGCGACGAGCATAATCCCGAGATCCTTATTTGCGTGCACGGCGTCACCCGCGTGGGCGACGATTTCGACGTGCTCGCGCGCGCCCTGTCAAGCCACTACCGCGTGATCTGCCCCGACGTGGTGGGCCGTGGCCGCTCCGGCCGCCTGCTCGATGCGCGCCTGTACAGCATTCCCCAGTATGTCAGCGACATGGTCACGCTCATCGCGCGCATCACCGCGCACAGCGACGCGGCCCGCATCGACTGGTTCGGCACCTCCATGGGCGGGCTGATCGGCATGGCGCTCGCGTCGCTGCCGGGAAACCCGATCCGCAAGCTGGTGCTCAACGATATCGGGCCCACGCTCGACCCGGCCGCGCTGCGCCGCATTGGCGACTACATCGGGCAGGATCTGCGCTTTCCCGACTTCGAGCGGGCCGCGCGTTTCGTGCGCGAGGTGTCGCTCTCGTTCGGCGAACACACCGAAGCACAATGGACCAAGCTGGCCAGCGACGTGCTGCGCCAGCAGGAAGACGGCGCATGGGTGCGCCATTACGACATGGGCCTGGCCCAGCCGTTTGCCAACGCCACGCCGGACACCGCCATGGCCGACCAGGCCGCGCTGTGGGCCGCGTACGATGCGATCAGGTGTCCGACGCTGCTGGTGCGCGGCGCCAATTCGGACCTGCTCTCGCACGCGACCGCCGTCGAAATGACCGGGCGCGGGCCGCATGCGCAGCTGGTTGAAATTGCCAACGTCGGCCACGCACCCACCTTCATGCATGACGACCAGATCGCCATCGCACGCCAATTTTTGATTGCTTGAGCTTTGAAAGAACGCATCATGGACATTACCCGACTGTACGTAGGAAAACGATTATCCGAAGTGGCCATCCATAACGGCACGGTCTACCTGGCCGGCCAGATCGCCGACGACACGGCGGCCGACATTGCCGGCCAGACGCGCGAAGTACTCGCTCACGTGGACCGCCTGCTGGCCGAAGCGGGCAGCGACAAGAGCTGCATCTTGACGTGCCAGATTTTCATTGCCGACATGGCGCATTTTCCCGGCATGAACGAGGTCTGGGACGACTGGGTGGCCCCAGGCCACACGCCGCCGCGCGCCACCGTTGAAGCGAAGCTGGCCAACCCGGCCTGCCTGGTCGAGATCTGCGTCACCGCGGCGCTGCGTTAAGCCCGTATGGTAGCGATTGCAGCGCCAGGCGGCGCAACAATACAAGTGCTCTCAGGCCTGGGCGCGCACGACAGCGCCCAGGTCGAGGCGGCGCTTGCGTACGCCACCGGCGCTTACCACGGCAAGGTGTGCGCGTCGGGCCAAAATGCGCTTGAATTTGCGCTCGGCGTGGCCAACACGCTGGCTTTTTTGCGCACCGACGCCGAGACCCGCATCGCCGGATTGATGTTCGAACTGACGGTGCTGGACCCGAAAGCGGTGGCCGGCCTGGAAGGGCTGGTCGGCAAGGAGGCAACCGATCTGGTGACGGGCGTGCGCCAACTGATCCGCCTGCGCGACATGACGATTGGCAAAGAGAGCGTCGGGCGCGGCAAGAACGCGGCGCAGCAGGCCGTGGCCCAGGTGGAAACGCTGCGCAAGATGCTGCTGGCGATGGCCAGCGACATGCGCGTGGTGCTGGTGCGCCTGGCCTCGTGCGTGACGACCTTGCGCTACTTCGCCGACATCAAGCTGTTCAATGACATGACGCAGGCGTACGGGCGCGAGGTGCTCGACCTGTATGCGCCGCTGGCCAACCGGCTCGGCATCTGGCAGCTCAAATGGGAGCTCGAAGACTTGTCGTTCCGCTTTATCGAGCCGGAGACCTACAAGCGCATCGCCAAGATGCTCGAAGAAAAACGCATGATGCGCGAAGGCTTCGTGCAGTCGTCGATCCTGCGTTTGCAGGACGAACTGGCGGCGGCCGGCATCAAGGCTGAAGTGTTCGGGCGGCCCAAGCATATCTACAGCATCTGGAGCAAGATGCGCGGCAAGGAGCTTGAGTTCTCGGACTTGTACGACGTGCGCGCCTTTCGCGTGATCGTCGCTGACGACAAGACCTGCTACAGCGTGCTGGGCGTGGTCCACAATATCTGGACCCCGATTCCCAAGGAGTTCGACGATTATATTTCGCGTCCCAAGTCGAATGGCTACCAGTCGCTGCACACGGTGGTCAATGCCGAAGACGGACGACCGCTCGAAGTGCAGATCCGCACCCAGGAGATGCATAACTTTGCCGAATACGGCGTTGCTGCCCACTGGCGCTACAAGGAAGAAGGCGGCTCGAACTTCAAGGGCCAGAAGTACGACGAAAAAATCGCGTGGCTGCGCCAGCTGCTGGCCTGGAAGACCGACGTGGCCGACGTCGTGGTCGGCCAGGAAGACATCCAGCGCGAATGGGTCGAGAAGTTAAAATCCACAACTCTGGACGATCGTATATTTGTTTTGACGCCGCAGGCCCGGGTGCTGGAGCTGCCGGTGGGGGCCACGCCGATCGACTTTGCGTATCACTTGCACAGCGAAGTGGGCCACCGCTGCCGCGGCGCGCGCGTGGACGGCATCATGGTGCCGCTGCATACGGCGCTGAAAAGCGGCCAGACCTGCGAGATCATCACCGCCAAGGGCGCGCCGGGAACGGCCGGGCCGTCGCGCGACTGGCTCAATCCCGAATACACGGTCAGCACGCGGACGCGCTCCAAGGTGCGCGCGTGGTTCCACGCGATCGACCTGGAAGAAACGCTGGCGCACGGCCGCGCGCTGGTGGAAAAATCGCTGCAGCGCGAAGGGAAAACCGCCGTCAACCTGGAGTCGCTGGCGCACAAGCTGGGCTTTGCCAAGGTGGACGATCTGTTCATCTCGGTGGGCAAGGAAGAATTCAGCCTGCGCCATGTGGAGCAGGCCCTGCATGACACGGGCGAAGTCATCGTCCCCGAAGACGCGGTGGTGCTCAACAAAAGCCGCGCCTCGAGCGTGGAAAAAGGCGCCAAGTCGGGCGTGCTGGTGGTGGGGACGGACGGCCTGCTGACGGCGCTGGCCAAGTGCTGCAAACCGGCGCCGCCGGACGGCATTGTCGGCTTCGTCACGCGCGGCAAGGGCGTGTCGATCCACCGCGCCACGTGCAAGAATTTTCACGAGATGCGCACCAAGGCGCCGGAACGGGTGATTCATACCGACTGGGGCAGGGCGGGGCAGGATACCGTGTATCCGGTTGACCTGTTTATTCTGGCGGGCGACCGCCAGGGGCTGCTGCGCGATATTTCAGAGGTGTTCTCGCGCGAGAAGATCAATGTCATCGGGGTCAATACGCAAAGCGCCAAAGGACAGGCGCGCATGACCTTCACGGCCGAAATCGGCTCGACCGGGCAGTTGCAAAAGGCGCTGCTGGCGATTATGGAAGTCAATGGCGTGCAGGAGGCCAGGCGGCAGTAAAAGTTCAGCTGCGTTGTTCACACGTTCAGTGGCGGCAGCATCACGCTATAGCTATGGTTTTTGATAAGACAATGGACCCGATGCGCCCCCACTCCTTCCTTTACGCCAAACCCTCCGAATGGGGCGGCTTCGTGTTTCGCTTCGTGGCCAGCTGGTGGTACATGGTCCACCTGGGCGCCATCGCGCTCGTGATGGCGTTTTCGCCGTCCACCTACAACCGCGAGAACCGCCTCACCACTTCGCGCTACATCTACACCAGCACCTGGGAGGTGCTGCCCTGGTTCACGCTGCTGGCAGCCTTGGTGAGCCTGGTCCTGATCCGCATCGTGGTCGTGACCGCGCTGAGCTACGGCCTGTCGCGCTATGCGCTCGAGATGGTGGTGCGGGTGCTGGTGCTCGAACTCATTCCCCTGACCGCGGCCATGTTCGTGGCCCTGCGTGCGGGCCTGGCGTTCAACGCCGGCGACGCGCGCGCGCTGGCCGTCGCCGCCAATGCGCAGCCCGACAAATCGGCCGCCGCGCAAAACCGTCTGCGCCGCGAACTGGTGCCGCAGGTGATCGCCAATGCCTTTGCCGTCTTGAGCCTGGCCATGGTCAGCAGCGTGATCGTGCTGGTGCTGGCCTACATCAGCGTGTACGGCGCTTCGCCCTGGGGCGTGCTCGACTACACGCGCACCGTCGGGCGCGTGTTTAACCCGGCGGTGACGGTCGGCTTTGTCGCCAAGACGATTTTTTTCGGGCTGGCGGTGGCCGTGATCCCGACCGCCGCCATCCTGGAGTTGCACCGCTTCGGCCGCCGGTCTTCGTCGACCGTGCAGCCGGGCGCGATACGGCTGCTGTTCGTATTGCTGGTCATCGAGGCCGGTTCGCTGGCCGTCAAATACATTTAAGAGAGCGAGCATGACTGAAAACGAAGCCGACGCCCCCGCCGAACCCATCGCCCATGTCGAAATCAAGGCAGTAATCCTGCTGGTGCTGATGGCCGCGCTGGTGGCGACCTTTTTGCTGTACGTGATGTACGCGCGCGGCGTGTTCGAGAGCACCCAGCGCCTGGTGCTGGTGTCGGAAGACTCCGAAGGCGTCATCCCCGGCATGGACGTGACGTTCTCCGGCTTTCCCATCGGGCGCGTGCAGCGCGTCGAACTGGCGCCGGACGGCAAGGCGCGCATCCTGGTCGACATCAATCGCAAGGACGCCAAGTGGCTGCGCGTCTCGAGCGTGTTCACGATGGAAAAGAGCATGGTTGGCGAGACGCGCATCCGCGCCTATTCGGGCATTTTGTCCGACCCGCCGATCGAAGAAGACGCGATGCGCACCGTGCTGCGCGGCGACACCGCCGCTGAAATTCCCAAGCTCGTCGCCAGCGCGCGCACGCTGCTCGAAAACCTCGAGAGCATGACCAGCAGCGGCTCGGCGATCAACAATAGCCTGGCCAATATCGAGACGCTGACCGGGCGCTTTGGCGGCAAGTACGGCGTGTTGGGTGGCGCCCTTGGCGGCGAGGCCGAGGCGCGCAAGGTGATGCAGACGCTGCACCGGGTCGACTCGTTGCTGATCAAGGCCGACCAGCGCGTATTTGGCAAGCAGGGTGTGATGGACGACGCGCAAACCGCCGTGCGCCAGCTGAACGTGGTGTTGAAAGACGCCAGTGCGAGCTTGAAAAAAGTCGATGCAGTGCTGGCCGAAGCGCAGAAAGTGGCGGGCAACGCCAACGAAGCGACCAAGGACATCGGCGCGCTGCGCAGCGAGGTCGACGCCAGCCTGCGCAAGGTGACGCGCCTGATCGACGAAATCAACCGCAAGTGGCCCTTTACACGCGAGACGGAGTTGAAGCTTCCATGAACAAGATTTTCTTAGTCATTCCACTATCCCTTGGCCTTTGCCTGGGACTGGCGGCCTGCGGTAGCAAACCGGTGCAGCCGGACTGGAAGTCGAATGCCAGCGGCTCGCTCAAGAGCTTCAGCCAGGCTTACCTGAAAGGCGACAGCGGCGCGGCAGAATCGGAATTTACGCGCGCCCGCGTCGAGATGGCCAGCACCGGCCGGCCCGACCTGGTGGCGCACGCCGAACTTTATCGCTGCGCCACGCGCGTGGCCAGCCTGGAATACGATGACTGCCCGGGTTTTCTGGCGCTGGCGCAGGATGCCACCGTCAACGAGCGCGCCTATGCCAACTACCTGGCGGGCCACTGGCAGGGGCTCGACGCCGCCTTGCTGCCCGAGCAGCACCGCGCCATCGTGCAGGGCAAGGGCGGCATCGGCGCCATTGCCGACCCGCTCTCGCAACTGGTGGCGGCGGGCGTGCTGATGAAGGCAGGGCGCATGTCCCCCGCCGATATCCACGTCGCGACCGAGACAGCCTCATTGCAAGGCTGGCGCCGGCCGCTGCTCATGTGGCTTGGCGTGGCGCTAAAGCGCGCCAGCGAGGCGGGCGACAGCGCGCAAGCGGCGCGTCTACAGCGCCGCATCGACCTGGCGCTGCTGACCAAATGAGGCGCGCAAGATGAGGCGCGCACTTCGCCTTGCACTGGCAATTGCAGTCGTGGCGCCATTGCCGCCGGCCGCTGCCAGTCAATGCTACGGCAGGCCAGGCAAGGGGCGCCTGGAGGGCGGCGTCCAGCTGCCCCTTGAAGGCGACAATTTTTCCGCCTACAGCACGGTGGCGGCAGGCGCCGGACGCACCTATCTGCACGCCACCAGCGCCGCCATCGTGGTTGACGCGTATGCGCGCCTGAACGCCGGTTCGCCGGCCAATCGCTATGTGTACGGCGAGACGGGGCTGGCCTCGGGCGGGCTGTTCAAGCCGCACAGGACGCATCAGAACGGTTTGTCGATCGATTTTTTCGTGCCGGTGCGCGATGCGCGGGACGTGTCTGTGGCGTTGCCCACCCAGGGAAAAGCGCGTTTCGGCTATGACATCGAATTCGATCGCAATGCCAGATACCAGCAGTTGCGCATCGATTTCCCGGCGCTGGCAGAACACCTGTACCAGCTAGACGCCGCTGCCCGCGCCCATGGCGCGCGGATCGCCAACGTTATTCTCGCGCGGGAGTTTTTGGCCATGCTGTGGGCAAGCCCGCGCGGTCCCTGGGTCAAGAAAAATATTCCGTTCATGGTCGCCAAGCCGTGGGTGCGCCATGACGAGCATTATCACGTTGATTTTTCTCTTCCTTGCCAACCAGGCGTGCCGAAGGGCGCGGCAATGGATCATTGGCCTGCCAAACGCGACTTGCAAGCACTTGCAAACCAAGGCCTCCACGTCCCCGCGCAGCACCTCATTTTTCGCCGGAGAGCAAGCGGCGTTATAAACGTCGCCGGCCCTTCACCAGAAACTAAGCTCTGAGCGCGACGACCTCCAAATATTCCGCCTCCACCCGCGTCGTACCATCGGTCGCCTGATTGTTGCGCGTCCAAAGTTCGACCAAATCCTTGCGCAAGCCTGCCTTGCTGACATCGTCGAGCGCGGCCAGGGCGCGCACCGTGGGGCCGTAATATTCAAAGAAAAATTGTGCCACTTCCGCAGGCGGAAATGGATAGCGCATGGGATACATGCGCTTTTCCGCCGCAACGCTGGTGCATCCCGGTCCCAGCCGGTCACGCACGGTGGCAGTGTCGCCCCAGTTCAGTGGCGACACCATCAGCGGTGGCGGCGGCACATGACTGCCAACAACCTTGAACATTTGGCCAACGTGGCCTTCCGGCGTCCAGTTGGCCATGGCAATGCGCCCGCCCGGGCGGCATACCCGCAACAGTTCGGCGGCCACCAGGTCGGGGCGCGGCGCGAACATGGCGCCGATCAGGCTGACCACGATGTCAAATGAAGCGTCGCCGTAGGGCAGCATCTCGGCGTCGCCTTCATCAAAGGTAACATTGACGCCGGACGCGGCTGCACGCGCGCGTGCCTTGGCGACCAGGTTGGAGGCGATGTCCACGCCGATCACGCGCACCCCCGCACGGGCCGCAGGAATGGCGATCTGGCCGGCGCCGCAAGCGACGTCGAGCATGTGCGCGCCCGGCGGAATGTGCAAGCGAGAGAGAAATTCAAGCGCGCCCGGTTCCATGTATTGTGCGAAATGCGCATAGTCGCCGGACATCCAGGTTGTCTTGAGGCGCGCCTTGAGCGCCTCCATTTCAGGGCTGATCGGATTCATGCCGCATCTCCTTGCACGCGCTATTGCGTACTCGTTTGGACCAGCGTCCTGTGATTTTGTTCAGCGAAAGCGGCGCGGCAGCGTGTTGTGAATATGCGTGGCGGCAATGGCCGCGTGTCCCGCGGCCACGCTGATCTGATTCAAGCCCTTGACCACGTCGCCGATGGCGTACAAGCCTGCAACCGTGGTGCACTGGTATTCATCCACCTCCAGCGCCAGGCAGTCGGCGGTCGCCGCGCCAAGCCCCGCCGCCAGGTCGGAGCGGGCGCTCTCGCCGAGCATCGGGTACACCACGTCGGCATGATGGTCTTCGCCATCTTCCGTGTGGATCACTGGCTTCATGGCGTGCGACATGGTCACGCCCAGCACCGGCGAGGCGATGTAGCGCACGCCAGCGTCGCGCAACTGCTGCTGGTGTTCTGCGGGCATGGCGGACTCCCGGTCGCGCTCGAACAGCGTGACGCTGGCGCTGAAGGTGCGCATGAACAGCGCGTGGCTGACCGGGTTTTCGGGTGACGAGACGATCGCAATGCGCTTGTCGAGCACGTCGAATCCGTCGCACACGGGGCACAGGCGCACCGCGCCCGCAGCGACTGCCTCGCGCCAGTTTTCCACCGGCAAGCCGGCGTCGGCGATGCCGGTGGCAATGAGTACGGTACGCGAGCGCACTTCGCCCCCTTCGAATGCGGCCACGAAGCAGTCGCCCTCGCGCCGCAGCCCGCTGACCTCGCCCGGCGTGACCGCGCCGCCATATCTGCCGAGCTGGCAGCGCAAGTTGTCCAGCAGTTGCAGTCCCCGTATGCCGTCTGGAAAACCAGGGAAATTATGGGTCACAGGAATTAAGTCCAGGCGGCTGTTGCCTTTGTCGACGAGCATCACTTCGCGCCTAAAACGGCGCAAGTAGACCGCCGCTGTCAGTCCGCCCGGGCCGCCGCCGATAATCAGGGTGTCATATACATTGTCCATGCTGCATTCTGGATGCGGCGTAACAGGGCGTGCATCGGTGCGCGCGCCGCCGTCAGGTAAGACGGGGACGACAAGGTTTAATCGTGGGCCTCTGGCTGCAGGGTTACATGATCGATGCCGTGTTTGGCAAGCAGCATCTGGTGGACCAAGGCCAGCACTTGCGGCCATTCGCGCATGCTGCGGATGTGCAGGTGCCCGATCAGCGCCGGCTGTCCGGGCGACATGTCCCATACATGCAAGTCATGCACCGACAGCACGCCGGGCACTTGCGCCAGGTCGGCGCCCACCTGCAGGTAGTCGATCGCGTGCGGCACGCCCTCCATCAGCGAATGATAGGACTCGCGCAAGATGGCGGCGGTAGACTTGAGGATCAGCAGCGACACCACGATCGACAGCAGCGGGTCGATCTGCATCCATCCCGAGAGCCAGATGACGGCGCCGGCCACGATGGCGGCAATCGAGCCGAGCACGTCGCCCATCACGTGCACCAGCGCCGCGCGCGTGTTGATGCTGGCCTGGTCACGCGCGAGCAGCCAAGCCACGCCCAGATTGACCGCCAGGCCGATGCTGGCGACGATCAGGACGGTAAGGCCCGCAACCGGGCGCGGCGCGGAAAAGCGCTGCACAGCCTCGAACACGATCCAGCCGACCACAAGCAGCATCGCCAGGCCATTGACGAATGCGACCAGCGCTTCGGCCCGGCCATAGCCAAAGGAATTGCGCGCCGAAGGAGGGCGCTTGGCAATCATCTGGGCCAGCAGCGCCAGGCCGAGCGAGGCGGCGTCGGTCACCATGTGGCCGGCGTCCGACACGAGCGCCAGCGAATTGGAAATCAATCCGAACACGACTTCCACGACGGCGAACAGCAGCGTGAGCATGAGCGCTACGGCCAGTGCGCTATTGCTGCGCTCTTCAGTCACGTGCACGTGCTTGGCGTCACCCTGGTGGTGGGCGTGCAGGTGCGCGGACGGTGAAGGGGGTGTGTTGGATGGCATGCTTAAAGTGTAATATAAAATTCCCGGCCCGGCGCAGGCCCGTCCCTAGCCCGTGTTTCGCGGCGCCGGACAGGGTTTTTATGTGTGATATATTTAGTTCTTAAAAAGCCCTTGTGCTTCTCGAAATGCCTCTCTATAATATTGGTCTTCGGGCGGTTAGTTCAGCTGGTTAGAATACTTGGTCGACATCCAAGGGGTCGGGGATTCGAATTCCTCACCGCCCACCAGATTAAGAGTTTTAAAAACGGTAGTAGTCAGTAAAAGTGAGAAAGGCATCATGGTTATGACACCGCGAACTACGACGGAGTTGTTCCAGCGACACTAGTCGAGGTGATTCCTTTTGCTCTACGAAAAGTAAACGCGGCTAGCCCGCGTTTTTTTTCGTCCGCGTTTTTGATCGACACACCATTTCGTTTCATGTTCAGGAGAACAGCATGCTTTCAGTCCGACTTCCCGATGGTTCCGAGCGCCAGTTCGACGGCCCAGTCACCGTAGCCCAGGTCGCCGCCAGCATCGGCACCGGACTTGCCAAGGCGGCGCTGGCCGGCAAGGTCGACGGCAAGGTCGTCGATACGTCCTTCCTGATCGAGCAGAACGCCGAGCTGGCGATCATTACCGACAAGGACCCCGAAGGCCTGGACGTGATTCGCCACTCGACGGCGCATTTGCTGGCCTACGCGGTCAAGGAGCTGTTTCCGGAAGCGCAGGTCACCATTGGCCCGGTCATCGAGAACGGCTTTTACTATGACTTCGCCTACAAGCGTCCGTTCACGCCGGAAGACCTGGCTGCCATCGAAAAAAAGATGGGCGAGCTGGTCAAGAAGGATGAAAAAGTCACCCGCACCGTCTTGCCGCGCGACGAAGCGGTTGCCTACTTCAAGTCCATCGGCGAAGATTACAAGGCCGAAATCATCGGCTCGATTCCTGCCGGGGAAGACGTGTCGCTGTATGCCGAGGGCGGCTTCACCGACCTGTGCCGCGGCCCGCACGTACCGTCGATCGGCAAGCTCAAGGTATTCAAGCTGATGAAGGTGGCCGGCGCCTATTGGCGCGGCGACTCGAAAAATGAAATGCTCACCCGCATCTACGGCACGGCCTGGGCCAAGAAGGAAGATCAGGAACTGTACCTGCACAATCTTGAAGAAGCGGAAAAGCGCGACCACCGCAAGCTGGGCAAGCAGCTCGACTTTTTCCACTTCCAGGAAGAGGCGCCGGGCCTGGTGTTCTGGCATCCAAAGGGCTGGATCATTTGGCAGCAGGTGGAGCAATACATGCGCCACAAGTACCAGGTCAACGGCTACGACGAAGTCAAGGCGCCGCAGATTCTCGACAGCAGCCTGTGGGGCAAAACTGGCCACTGGGATAACTATCGCGAAAACATGTTCGTGACGGAATCGGAAAACCGCTCCTACGCGCTTAAGCCGATGAATTGTCCCGGTCACGTGCAAATTTTCAACAGCAACATGCGCAGTTATCGCGACTTGCCGCTGCGCTACGGCGAATTCGGCCAGTGCCACCGCAACGAGCCGTCCGGCGCGCTGCACGGCATCATGCGCGTGCGGGGTTTTACGCAGGATGATGGCCACATTTTTTGCACCGACGAGCAGATCCAGCCTGAAGTTGTTGCGTTTCACACACAGGCGATGGAAGTGTATGCCGACTTCCATTTTGAAAATATTGACGTCAAACTGGCGCTGCGTCCGGATAACCGCATCGGTACGGACGAAGTGTGGGATAAAGCGGAAGAAGCGCTGCGTTCGGGTTTGCGCGCCTGCGGCGTCACCTGGACCGAGTTGCCGGGCGAGGGCGCTTTTTACGGGCCGAAGATCGAATACCACCTGAAAGATAGTCTCGGCCGTCCTTGGCAGGTGGGCACCATGCAAGTGGACTTCTTCATGCCGGAGCGACTCGGCGCCGAGTACGTGGCGATGGATAACTCGCGCCAGGTGCCGGTCATGCTGCACCGCGCGATCGTCGGTTCGCTCGAACGTTTTATCGGTATCCTGATCGAAAACCATGCCGGCGCGATGCCATTGTGGCTGGCGCCGGTGCAGATCGCTGTCCTGAACATTTCGGATGCGCAGGCCGATTATACGAAGGAAATTGCTTCGCAACTGCGCAAAGCCGGGTACCGCGTTCACGCTGATTTGCGAAACGAGAAGATAACCTATAAAATACGCGAACATTCCGTCCAAAAACTGCCATATATCCTTGTGATCGGCGACAAAGAGCGGGATGCCAACACTGTGGCCGTGCGAGCACGGGGCAATGTCGATTTGGGCGTCATGTCCATCGAAGCCCTCGTGGAGCGACTCAAAACCGAGATCGATTCCAAAGCTTGACGCGCGGCTAATTCATCAGACATTAAAAGGAAACAACATAGCTACTGACAAGTCACATCGCATCAATGGCGAAATCACCGCCCCTGAAATGCGTTTATCGGGGGTGGAAAACGAGCCGCTTGGCATTGTGAGCCTGGCCGAAGCTTTTCGTCTGGCCGAAGAGGCTAACGTCGACCTGGTCGAAATCGCTCCGACGGCGCAGCCGCCGGTATGCCGCCTCATGGACTACGGCAAGTTCAAGTATTCGGAGCAGAAAAAGGCCCACGAAGCGAAATTGAAGCAAAAGATCATCCTCGTGAAGGAAGTCAAATTCCGTCCGGGTACCGATGATGGTGACTACAATATCAAGCTGCGTAACCTGATCAAGTTCCTGGACGAAGGCGACAAAACCAAGATCACACTGCGTTTCCGCGGCCGTGAGATGGCGCACCAGGACATTGGCTTTCGCATGCTGGAACGTCTGAAGGCTGATCTGGAGCCGTACGGCCAGGTCGAGCAATTCCCGAAGATGGAAGGCCGCCAGATGATCATGATCCTGTCGCCAAAAAAGAAGAAGTAAGCCGTCGAGTCGTGTTGGCGCGGGGTCGGACCCCGGTTCGACGCCGGCGCAAAAAGTTGGCACAGGTTACACCCGTAGGGCGGAAAAGCGTAGCGCATTCCGCCATGAGTCCCCGGCGGCTTATGGCGGAATGCGCTTCGCTTTTCCGCCCTACATTTCGTTGAAAATGTATTTTTTTCGACACATCTGTGTTATGATCTCGGGCTTCGTTCTGCAAAGAATGAGGAATCATGTGAAAGCAGGCATCTAAGCGCAGCGCGTTGTTGCCACCTGCAATCCTGCTACTGGAGCTGTCCGGAAGGACAGAACTACTATGCCTAAAATGAAGACCAAAAGCTCCGCGAAGAAACGTTTTCGCGTGCGTCCAGGTGGAACCGTCAAAGCGGGTCACGCTTTCAAGCGCCACATCCTGACCAAGAAAACCACCAAGAGCAAGCGTCAATTGCGCGGAATCACGAACGTCGACGCTGCGGATGTACGTTCCGTCATGCGTATGATGCCGTCTGCTTAATCTCACACTCAATTTAAGGAGATACTATGCCTAGAGTAAAACGTGGGGTTACCGCTCGTGCCCGTCACAAGAAAATTCTTGTCCAAGCTAAAGGCTACCGTGGTCGCCGCAGCAAGGTATACCGTGTTGCCAAGCAAGCAGTCATGCGCGCCGGCCAATACGCTTACCGCGATCGCCGCAACAAGAAGCGCGTATTCCGCCGCCTGTGGATCGCCCGTATCAACGCCGCTTCCCGTGAGCATGGCGTAACGTACAGCGTATTCATGAACGGCTTGAAGAAAGCATCTATCGAACTGGACCGTAAAGTCCTGGCCGATATGGCTGTGATGGACAAGCCGGCGTTCGCCGCGATTGTCGCCGCAGTAAAGACAAAAATCGCAGCGTAAGCTTGTGATCATGTCAGGCGCCGCCCCCGGGTGGCGCCACGAAGCGGGGCAGAGGTTCAAACCTGTGCCCCGTTTTTGATTGTGGCGCGCGCGCGACGCGTCTTGGCTCAATCTTCAACCAAAAAAAGACATCGCATGAATTCCCTCGAAGACCTCGTCGTCTCGGCCCAGGCTGACTTTAGCGCCGCCCCAGACGCTGCCGCACTCGAAAACGCCAAAGCCAAGTACCTTGGCAAGACCGGCCAGATCACCGAACAGATGAAGGGACTCGGTAAACTCGATCCCGACCAGAAAAAAACCCAGGGCGCGCTGATCAACGCCGCCAAAGTGCAGATCGAGACCGCCCTGACCGAGCGCCGCGATGCGCTGGCCAACGCCATTCTCGACGCGCGCCTGAACGCGGAAGCCATTGACGTCACGCTGCCCGGGCGCGGGCGCTCGATGGGTGGCATTCACCCCGTGATGCGCAGCTGGGAGCGGGTCGAGGAGATCTTCCGCTCGATCGGCTTCGATGTGGCCGACGGCCCCGAAATCGAAACCGACTGGACCAACTTCACGGCCCTCAACAGCCCGGAAAACCATCCGGCCCGGTCGATGCAGGACACCTTTTACGTGGAAGGCAACGACAGCACCGGTAAGCCTTTGCTGCTGCGCACCCACACCAGCCCGATGCAGGTGCGCTATGCGCGCACCCATACGCCGCCGATCAAGGTCATCGCGCCCGGCCGCACTTACCGCGTCGACAGCGATGCAACGCACTCGCCGATGTTCCACCAGGTTGAAGGCCTGTGGATCGCCGAAGACATCTCGTTCGCCGACCTGAAGGGCGTCTACCTCGCCTTCGTCAAGGCGTTCTTCGAGACCGACGATCTGCAGGTGCGCTTTCGCCCCTCGTATTTTCCGTTCACCGAACCGTCGGCGGAAATCGACATTGCGTTTGGCAGCGGCCCGCTCAAAGGACGCTGGCTGGAAGTGTCGGGCGCCGGCCAGGTGCATCCGACGGTGGTCAGGAACTTTGGCCTGGATCCTGAAAAGTTTATCGGCTTCGCGTTCGGCTCCGGCCTTGAGCGCTTGACGATGCTGCGCTACGGGATCAACGACCTGCGCCTGTTCTACGAAGGCGATCTGCGCTTCCTGAAGCAATTTAATTAATCAAGATAACTCATCAAGACAACAAGATCTTTGCTTTAAAGGCGAATAGATATGCAATTTTCTGAAACTTGGCTGCGTACGATGGTCGATCCGGCCCTGACGTCGGATGAACTGGCCCATTTGCTGACCATGTCCGGCCTCGAGGTCGAAGAAGTCGAAGCCGTCGCGCCGCCGTTCTCGAACGTCGTCGTCGCTGAAGTACTGGAAGTGACGCGCCACCCCAACGCGGACCGGCTGAACGTTTGCAAGGTCAACGTGGGCACCGGCACGCTGCTCAACATCGTCTGCGGCGCGCCCAACGTGCGCACCGGGATGAAGGCCATTTGCGCCATGGCCGGCGCCGTGCTGCCGCCGGGCGCGGACGGCAAGCCGTTCCTCATCAAGGTGGGCGAACTGCGCGGCGTCGAGTCGCAAGGCATGATGTGCTCTGCCAAGGAACTGAAGATCTCGGAAGAGAGCAGCGGCCTGATGGAACTTGATCCGAGCGCACAGGTCGGCCAGAACATCCGCGACTACCTGGCCCTGAACGACCTCAAATTTACCATCAAGCTCACGCCAAACAAGGCGGACTGCCTGTCGGTGCTGGGCGTGGCGCGCGAAGTGTCGGCGCTGACCGGCACGCCGCTGGTGATGCCGTTAATGCGCACCGTACCGGTGAACGGCAGCGAGATACTGCCCGTCAAAATCAGCGCGCCGGATTTGTGCGGGCGCTTTTCGGGCCGCGTGATCCGCGGCCTGAACGCCAAGGCGGTCACGCCGCAGTGGATGTGCCAGCGCCTTGAGCGCAGCGGCCAGCGCCCGGTGTCGGCCCTGGTCGACATCTCCAACTACGTGATGCTCGAACTGGGCCGGCCGTCGCACGTGTTCGACCTCGATAAAATCCATGGTGGCCTGGATGTGCGCTGGGGTAAGCCGGGCGAAACGCTCAAGCTCTTGAACGGCACCACCATCGCGATCGACGCATTTTTTGGTGTGATTGCCGACGACAAGGAACTTGAATCGCTGGCCGGCATCATGGGTGGCGACGCCACGGCCGTCTCGCTCGACACCGAGAACATCTACCTTGAAGCGGCCTTCTGGTGGCCGAACGCGATCCAGGGCCGCGCGCGGCGCCTGAATTTTTCGACCGATGCGGCGCACCGCTTCGAGCGCGGCGTTGATTTTGCGACGACGGTGGAACACATCGAGCGCATCACCGCGCTGATCGTGGAAATTTGCGGCACCACCCAGACCGTGGTTGGCCCGGTGGATGACATTGTCGCCAACCTGCCGCAGCGCGCTCCGGTCCTGCTGCGCACCGCGCGCGCGCAAAAAGTCATCGGCGTGCCCGTCACCGACGCCATGGTGGCCGACATTTTCACCCGCCTTGGCCTGCCGTTCACGCAGCAGCCTGGCTTGTTTTCGGTGACCTCGCCGTCCTACCGTTTCGACATCGAGATCGAGGAAGACCTGATCGAAGAAGTCGCGCGCGTGTACGGCTTCGAGAACATTCCTGCGCTGCCGCCAGTGGCTGCCAGCCAGATCATCCTGGCGCCCGAGAACACGCGCTCGCTGTTCGCCGTGCGCCACCAGATGGCCGACCTTGGATACCAGGAAGTGGTCAACATGAGCTTTGTCGAGTCGCAGTGGGAAGCCGATTTTTCGGCCAATACCGACCAGATCAAGCTGCAAAATCCGATCGCCAGCCAGATGGGCGTGATGCGCTCGTCGCTGATCGGCAGCCTGGTGGCCAACGTGCGTTACAACCTGAACCGCAAGGCGGGCAGGGTGCGCGCGTTCGAAGTGGGCGCCGTCTTCAAGCGCAATGCGCAGGCCGTGGATGGCCCGCTGTCCGTGGCCGGTTTTGACCAGCCCAAGCGCGTCGCCGCTATTGCCTACGGCCCTGCGCTGGACGAACAGTGGGCCGCCAAGCCGAATCGGGTGGTGGACTATTTCGACGTCAAGGCCGACGTTGAGGCGATGTTCGCACCGCGCGTGCTACGGTTTGTAAAAACCGCGCACCCGGCGCTGCATCCGGGCCGCTCGGCAGCCATTGAACTGGACGGCCAGGAAATTGGCTTCATCGGCGAACTGCATCCGCGCTGGCTGCAAAAGTACGACTTGCCGCTCGCGCCGGTGCTGTTCGAGGTGGATGCTATTGCCTTGCAACAACGTGTTGTGCCGGAATATAATGAGATTTCGAAGTTTCCAGGCGCCACGCGCGACCTGTCGCTGGTCGTCAAGCAAACCGTCGCGATGCAAGATTTGATCGATACTTTTTCAGCGGAACTGGCGGCCAATCCCGCTGGAAAGATTGTGCAAGCCATTGTTTTGTTTGATGAATATCGCGGCGAACGGGTCGAATCGGACGAAAAAAGCCTTGCTTTCCGCTTTAGCTTGCAAGATACTCAAAACACCTTGCAGGACGAGTTGGTCGACGGTGTGATGACGGCCATGAGCGACGCTGCGAAGAAAAAACATGACGCGAAGCTGCGTTCATAATCGAAGAGCACAGAAATTTAAGGCGGGGCTGGAAAATTAATAACAACGACGTGGATTCGGCCGTACTCCAATCGGCACTGGCTGCCGACCTGCATCGCGCGATGCTTGACGCCAAGGTGCGCCAGGAGGCCGAGAAAGATTTACCGACCTTGACCAAGGCCGAGCTTGCTGAACTGTTGTTCGAGCAGGTCGGTCTGAACAAGCGTGAAGCGAAAGACATGGTCGAGACGTTTTTTGACGAAATCCGCAATGCGCTCGAGCGTGGCGAAGCGGTCAAGCTCTCCGGCTTTGGCAACTTCCAGCTGCGCGACAAGCCGCAACGGCCGGGGCGCAATCCCAAGACCGGGGAAGAAATCCCGATCACTGCCCGCCGCGTCGTCACGTTCCACGCGAGCCAGAAGCTCAAGGGGATGGTTGAAGAAACCAGCCCCCTGTCCCGTGCCGCTTAACCGGCGATAGAAGCAATTTATGAATGATCGTCCGAGCAAGACTGATCTGATTGTGCTGCCGGCCATTCCAGCCAAGCGCTACTTCACCATTGGTGAAGTCAGTGAGTTGTGCGGCGTCAAACCGCACGTCCTTCGCTACTGGGAGCAGGAATTTACCCAGCTAAAGCCAGTCAAACGACGTGGGAATCGCCGTTATTATCAGCACCACGAGGTGTTATTGATACGCCGTATTCGCGAATTGTTGTACGAACAGGGCTTTACGATCAGCGGTGCGCGCAACAAGCTCGACGGCCGTGGTGGCGAAGTACCGGTTGATGACGCGCCTGACAACGGCGCCATGGAGGTTGTGACGGCGCGGCTCGACAACGCCTTCCTGCGCGCCGAACTGACGGCCATACTCGCGCTGCTCACGCCGGGCGTGTGAACCGTAGGGGCTTGTCTCCTATATAATGACCACTCCACCCTTGTGCACCTCCTTGCCGTGTTGCGCGTTGTTCGGATTCTCCCGTGTTTGTACAAAACAATCACGGTGCTAGAATACCAATGGATGCGCAGTACCGGGCTAAGGTAGGCCGGGCTCTTTCCTATATCAGGGAAAATTTAAGGGAAGACAATGATACGCGTTGCCATTTGTGACGATCACCAGATAGTACGAGCAGGATTCAAACAGATTTTTTCGTCTTCCAGCGACTTTGACGTCGTCGCCGAAGGCGCAACCGGGCGCGAAGCGCTCGACATTGCACGGCGCGAAATTTGCGACGTGCTGTTGCTCGACATTGCCATGCCCGACCAGAGCGGCATTGATATCCTGCGCACCATTCGCCAGGGGCAGCCCAATTTGCCTGTGCTCATTTTGTCGGGCTATCCGGCGCAGCAGTACGCGCTCAACCTGTTCAAGATGGGCGCCAACGGTTATCTGAACAAGGAGTGCGAGGCGGACGAACTCAAAACGGCCGTGCGCACGGTGTTTCAGGGCCGGCGCTACGTCAGTTCCACGGTGGGCGAGCTGCTCGCGCAAAGTTTTGACCGCGATCCGAGCACGGCTTTGCACACGGAATTGTCAGACCGCGAGTTCCAGGTATTTTTGCGCCTTGCCAAGGGTGCAACCGTGTCCGATATCGGCGTTGCACTCTCGCTCAGCATCAAGACCGTGTCCACCTACCGCACGCGCATCATGGAAAAAATGGGGCTGCAGTCGAACAGCGACCTGACGTATTACGCCATGAAAAACAACCTGCTCGATTAACCATTCGAGCACGAAAGTAGGGCGGAAAAGCGCGAGCGCATTGCGCCATGCGTGCGGCAACGTGGCGCATCCATGGTGGAATGCGCTCGCGCTTTTCCACCCTACCAGACGCCGATTATGCTGACCTGCGCAACCTGCGCCCAGGTCAGCTGGTATTTCCTCATCCCACCCTGTACGCGTTCTTGTCATTGCGACCACCTGCCAAATATGCTCGGCAGCGTTTCGCTTGAGCAGGGCTATAATTGCCTCCACGACTAGGTTGCAAAGGACGCCGGATGTATTTCACCACTGACCCACCGGTCAAAGCAGGTTTACCCTGGTATCAAACCGTCGTCGCCCTGATCTGCATGCTGATCCTGGTCGCAAACGGCGTCAGTCTGTTTCATAACCTTTCCTCCCTCAAGGGGGCCAATTCGGTCCAGAGCCAAACGGCCAAGGTGGCCGACCAGGTCCAGTATCTGAACGTGCTGGTGATGGATGCCGAGAGCAGCCTGCGCGGCTACTTCCTGTCCGGTTCCGAGGTCTACCTGGGCCCGCTGCGCACCGCCAGCGGGGAGATCGACGCCCAGTTTGCCGAACTGAATGTGCTGCTGGCCGACAGCCCGTCGCAGCGCAAGAACCTGGCCCAGTTGCGTGCGCTCGTCACGCGCAAGCTCGAAACCATGTACCAGGCGCTCGAGGTCTATCGCAAGGGCGGGCTGAACGATATCGTGGCCATCGCCGGCACCCATGACGACAAGACGCTGCAAGACGAGATCCGGCTGCAGGTCGTCATCATGGTGCAGGAACAGAACGAGTTGCTGGCCGCGCGCCGCGGCGCTTTCTACAATGAATATCAGTACGCGGTGATCGCCGGGATCGGCATCAATGCGGTGGCAATCCTGGTCCTGGCGCTGTTCTATCGCCTGATCCGGCGCGCCTTTCACGCCCGCCTGGCCAGCGCGTGCGCATTGCAAAACGCAAACGACAACCTGGAGTCGACGGTGGCGCTGCGCACCGAGCAACTGTCGGTGCTGTCGCGCCACCTCATCAGCGTGAGCGAAAAGGAAAAAGCCCGGCTGGCGCGCGAGCTGCACGACGAAATGGGCGCGAATCTGACGGCGATCAACATTGATATCAATGCCGTGGCCGACCGCCTCCGCACCACCGCCCCCGCACTGGCCGGCATGCTCGACCGTGCACGGGGCACCTTGCTCGATACCGTGGAATTGAAGCGGCGCATCGTCGAAGATCTGCGCCCCAGCATGCTCGACAACCTGGGCCTGTCAATGGCGCTGCAAAGCTATTGCGGCGACTTTGGCCGCGTCACCGGGCTCGACTGCGAAGCGCTGGTCGTAGGCGATATCGATTGCGCCGGCGCGATGCAGTCGATCGCCGTATTTCGGATCGTCCAAGAGTCACTCAACAACGTCGCCAAGTACGCCCAGGCCAGCCAGGTCACCGTGCACATCGCGCGCGAAGGCGACATGCTGGCACTGGAAATCATGGACAACGGGGTTGGCATCGATGCGCAAGAACTGGCCAAGCCCAAGTCGCACGGCTTACTGGGCATGCGCGAGCGTGCCTTTCTGTTGGGCGGCAGCTTGAGCATCGCACGCGGCATGCAGGGCCGCGGCACGTGCGTCAAGGCCAGCATACCGCTGGGCGAGCCGGCCGATAACGAAAAAAAAGGACAGCGTGAAAAGCTGTCCCCGTTACCGTTTAGCGCGCCACATCCATCAGCAGCCGGTCATATTCCGTCTTTGCCACTTTGTAGCATTCACCCGCATACGCCTCCAGACCTTGACGGTCAAGTACGGTAATGTTGCCGCGGCGGTATTGAATCAAGCCGTCGTCCTGCAGCTTGCCGGCCGCCGCCGTGATGCTTTCGCGGCGCACGCCCAGCATGATCGAAATGAGCTCCTGCGTAACCTTCAGTTCGTTGGAGGCGGAGCGGTCGAGCCGGTCCAGCAGCCAGCGGCACAGCTTTTGCTCGATTGAGCTGTGGCGACCGCCCACGGCGTTTTGCGCCATCTGCGCGAACAGGGCATTGGTGTAGCGCATCAGCAACTGGGGCAGCGCGCCGCCCTGGTTGAACGCGTCGCGCAGGTATTGGGTCTTGAGGCGGTAGCCATAACCCGCGCTCTGGACCACGGCGCTGCACATGGCGCGCTCGCCCATGAACAGCGACATGCCGACCACGCCTTCATGGCCGACGACAGCGATTTCGGTGGTGGCGCCGTCTTCCATGACGTACAGCAGCGAGACGATCGCGGTGGTGGGGAAATACACATTTTGAAGCTTGCTGCCGTATTCAAACAATTCTTTGCCAAAAGGGAGAGCCACCAGTTCCAGGTGCTCGAAGAGCGACTCCAGATCATGGCGGGGCAGGGCGGCCAGCAATTCGTTCTGCTGGGTGCCGCTGTAGCTGACAACGGGCCGGGACACAACTTTCAACTCCTGCGAACCGACAGGAATCTGGTTTACGGTCTGCGCCTTTTGCGCGGTACCACCAAGTTGAGTGTTGTTCATTTGTTTTCCTCACTATCTATGCATCACACCATGGACGCTCTGCGGACAACCCGGCAGAAACGCGATGTGTGAACATTAAAGCTATTGTGTGTTGGCGAACATAAGATTAGCAGTCGCCCCTATGTAGGCTGTATGCATAATATTATGTAGTCCTGGTCCTACTGGGAGAAAAGCCTGAAAACGGTCCGTATTTCCGCTATGTTTTCAGGAAAATATGATCAGAGGGGTTGAAGTGCACCCATGCGACCCGACGTGGCGACCGCATTTTGCCCGGCGGCTTGGGCGAGCCTGCTTAAATGTCGCATAATGTGCGTTCCTGCAACTACCGAATCGCACCCATGCACGTCCTACTGGTGGAAGATGACGCTGTCCTTGCCGACGGGCTCACCCGCATATTGCAAAGCCATGGCATGGTCATTGACGTGGTGGGCAATGGCAGCGCGGCCGACGTGCTGCTGCAACGCGCTGAAGTGGCGGTCGTGGTGCTTGACATCGGCCTGCCCGGCATCGACGGCTTCGAGGTCGTGCGCCGCCTGCGCGCGCGCGGGTCCAACGTGCCGGTGCTGCTGCTCACTGCCCGCGACGCCATCGAAGACCGGGTGCGCGGCCTTGAACTGGGCGCCGACGACTACCTGGTCAAACCGTTCGCCACGGCCGAACTGGTGGCGCGCATCAAGGCGCTGGCGCGGCGCAATGCGCCCAAGCCGGCCGTGCTGACGCTGGGACGCCTGACGCTCGACACGTTTACCCGGCGCGCCCTGGTCGACGGACGCACGGTCGAACTGTCGGTGCGCGAATGGGCGGTGCTTGAATACCTGCTCCAGCAAAGCGGGCGCGTGGTGTCCAAGCAGCAGATCATCGACGCCATCCTGCCGTGGGGCGACGACCTGACCACCAACGCCGTCGAAGTGTACATTTCGCGCGTGCGCCTGAAAATCGCCGACGCGGGCGTGTCGATCCGCACCATCCGCGGTTTTGGCTACATGCTCGAACATAGCGCGTGAACAGCATCCGGCTGCGCCTTCTGAAACGCCTGATCGGACCGATCCTGCTGGTCAATCTGGCCGGCGCCGGCCTGACCTACATGCTGGCGTGGATGCCGGCCCAGATCGCGTTCGACCAGGGGTTGCAAGACGCCGCCGGTGCCTTGTCGCTGCGCCTGCGCGCCGGCGCCGGCGGTGCGACGATTGACTTGCCGGCCGAAGCCGAGCAAGTCCTGCGCGCCAACGACGTCGATGCCTTTTACTTTTCGGTCAGGTCAAGCGCCGGGCGCCTGCTGGCCGGCGACGCCGGCTTCCCGCGTGCGCGCGCCGGCGAAAGCGGCGCCTATGACGCCAGCATCAACAACGAGCCGGTGCGGGTGGCGTTTCGCAGCGCGCGCGCCGGCGGCGAGGCGATCCAGATCGGCGTGGCCAAAACCATGCGCAAGCGTTTGCAGATCCGTTCGGCGGTGGTGCGCGCGCTGGTCCTGCTCGAAACCGTGATCACGCTGGCCCTGGTCTGGCTGACCTGGTTTTCGGTCTCCAGCGGCCTGCTGCCGCTGGCGCGCATGCGGGCCAACCT
Source organism: Massilia sp. TSP1-1-2 (assembly GCF_049896185.1). Taxonomy (NCBI): domain Bacteria; kingdom Pseudomonadati; phylum Pseudomonadota; class Betaproteobacteria; order Burkholderiales; family Oxalobacteraceae; genus Massilia; species Massilia sp. TSP1-1-2. Next base: position 70,314 of record NZ_JAFCTU010000002.1, on the reverse strand, counting down.
GAACCGGCGCGAGGCGGGCGACCTGGCGCCGATCGACGGCGGCGACGTCCCGTACGAACTGGCGCCGGTGGTGGGCGCCTTTAACGAATTGCTCGACAAAGTGCAGGCAGGCGCCAGCGCCCAGCACGATTTTCTGGCCGATGTGGCGCACCAGCTGCGTACGCCCCTGGCCGGCTTCAAGCTGCAGCTCGAGCACCTGGCGGCGCGCCACGCGAGCGACCCGGACACGGTCCATTCGGTGCAGCTGATGCTGGTCTCGAACGAACGCATGATCCGCCAGTCGAACCAGCTGCTGGCACTGGCGCGCGCCGAACCGAGCCGCTTTGAAAGAACGCGGCTAGAGACGATCGATTTGGCGCGCCTGGTGGAACAGGTGGTGCAGTATTTTGTCGACGAAGCGGGCAAGAAGCAGATCGACATCGGCTTCGACTTGCTGCCCACGCCAGTGGCGGGCGACAGCTTTTTGCTGCGCGACCTGATCGACAACCTGGTCGACAATGCGGTGCGCTACACGCCGCCGCGCGGCACGGTGACGGTGCGCTGCTATCTTGACGACGGCCACGGCGTGCTCGAGATCGAGGACTCGGGCCCCGGCATCGCGCCGCAGCAGCGCAGCATGGTGTTCGAACGCTTCGTGCGGCTCGACGACAAGAGCGCCGGCAGCGGCCTGGGCCTGGCCATCGTGCGCGACATTGCGCTGGCCCACGGCGCCACCGTTGCCATCGGCGGCGGCGAGGGCAATGCTGGCATGCTGCTGTCGGTGCGTTTTCCGCGCAACTGAACCCCGGCGCACCCCCGGTCGTCCCGCTTGCCCGCCAATCAGTTCACACGGACAGGGCAAGAATCGGTAAAATCGAGGGTTTTGTACAAAAGGCCAAGCTATGGCTGAGAAAATGGCCAACGATATCGAACCAATAATGACCGACGCCGACAGCGGTGCGGCAAGCAGCCGCCAGACGGCCCCGGCCCTGATCGCGCGCGAAGTCGCGCGCCGGCGCACCTTCGGCATCATTTCCCACCCGGACGCCGGCAAGACCACGCTGACCGAAAAGCTGCTGTTGTTTTCGGGCGCGATCCAGATGGCCGGCACGGTCAAGGCGCGTAAAAGCGGGCGCCACGCCACGTCCGACTGGATGGAGATCGAAAAGCAGCGCGGCATTTCGGTGGCCTCGTCGGTGATGCAGTTCGAGCATCGCGAGCACGTCATCAACCTGCTCGACACCCCCGGTCACCAGGATTTTTCGGAAGACACCTATCGGGTGCTGACGGCGGTCGACTCGGCCCTGATGGTGATCGATGCGGCCAAGGGTGTCGAAGCGCAGACCATCAAGCTGCTGGCCGTTTGCCGCATGCGCAATACGCCGATCGTCACCTTCATGAACAAGATGGACCGCGAATGCCGCGATCCGCTCGAACTGCTCGACGAACTGGAATCGGTGCTCAAGATTCAATGCGCGCCGGTGACCTGGCCGATCGGCATGGGCAAGAATTTTCGCGGCGTGTACCACCTGCTGCGCGACGAGATCATGTTGTTCAAGGCCGGCGAAGAAAAAGCGGACGGCGCCTTCGAAGTCGTCAAGGGCATCGACAATCCGCGCCTGTCCGAGATGTTCCCGCTCGAGATCGAGCAGCTCAAGATGGAAGTGGAGCTGGTGCACGGCGCCTCGCATCCTTTCGACCTGGAGCAGTTTCTGGCGGGCGTGCAGACGCCCGTATTCTTCGGCTCGGCCATCAACAACTTCGGCGTGCGCGAGATCCTGTCGGCGCTGGTCGACTGGGCGCCGGCCCCGCGCGAGCGCGACGCCACGCTGCGCGTGGTGGCGCCGAGTGAGCAGGCGTTCACCGGTTTCGTTTTCAAGATCCAGGCCAACATGGACCCGGCGCACCGCGACCGCATCGCGTTTTTGCGCGTCTGTTCGGGGCGCTTCGAGCGCGGCATGAAGGTCAAGCACCTGCGCCTTGGGCGTGAAATCAAGGTCTCGTCGGTGGTGACGTTCATGGCTTCCTCGCGCGAGCAGGTCGAAGAAGCCTACGCTGGCGACATCATCGGTTTGCCCAATCACGGCAACATGCAGATCGGCGACAGTTTTTCAGAAGGCGAGATGCTGGTATTTACGGGCATCCCGTATTTTGCGCCGGACTTTTTCCGCTCGGTGCGGATTCGCAATCCGCTCAAGATCAAGCAGTTGCACAAGGGTTTGCAGCAGCTCGGTGAAGAGGGCGCGGTGCAGGTGTTCAAGCCGGTGCAGGGCGCCGAATTGGTGCTCGGCGCGGTCGGGGTGCTGCAGTTCGAAGTCGTGGCCAGCCGCTTGCTCAACGAATACGGCGTTGATGCCGTGTTCGAGGGCACCAGCATCAGCAGCGCGCGCTGGGTCAGCGGCGAGGACAAGCGGGTGCTGGCGGACTTCGAAGCGGCGCTGGGGCACAACGTGGCCTATGACGCGGCCGGCAATATGGCTTACCTGGCGACGTCGAACGTCAACCTGCGCCTGACCGAAGAGCGCTGGCCGAAGCTGAAGTTTCACGCCACGCGCGAACACGCCGCCAAGCTGGCCTAACGTAGGGCGGATGAAATCCGCCATGCATGCGCCAACACGGCCCACGCATGGCGGATTGGCATCCGCCCTACAACCACGATTTAGCCTATCGTAGGGCGGATGCAATCCGCCAATGCTTGCGCCAACACGGCCCACGCATGGCTGATTGGCATCCCCCCTACAGCGGCGCGTTGGCCTATCGTAGGGCGGATGAAATCCGCCATGCATGCGCCAACACTGCCCACGCATGGCGGATTGACATCCGCCCTACGTTGCAGCAGTGGTGCGGCCCAGCCGCCAGGCGTCGACCGTACTGGCGATCCAGACCGCAACCATCACCAGCGCGGCAAGGTTCAGCATGCCGGTGTCAATGTGGCTCTGCGCGATCCGCTGCTCAATCAGGATCGGGTCCAGCACCATGCTGCCGTTGGTGATCTCATTGGCGATGGCAAACACCGGCTCCAGCACGGCACTGCTGAAATAAATGGCCGCCAGCAACGCCGGCGCCAAAAATGCCAGCGCGCGCAAGGGACGTTTGAGAAACAGCTGGCCCACGCCCGGGAACACCAGCCCCGAGAGCAGGGCAGCCTTGAGTGAACGGTCCATGCTAATCCTTGTATTTTTAAACTTTGATCCAGCGCAAACCGGAGGACGCTTGACGGCGTAAATTACTTCATGCGCACAGGAAACTTTTTACCGGGTAGGTAATCGGAAACAATCATACCCTGCACCGGCTGGCGCGTACAACGCAACGGGGAGAACGGGATGGACAAGTACTGCATGACGACCGCCTGCGCGTCGCTGGAGCGCTGACATGTTCGCCTCCCTGCTCGCGCGCCTGCGTATCGGGCCCAAGTTGTTGCTTGCTCCTGGGCTGGTCCTGGCGCTGCTGATCGTTTCTTCCAGCGCCGCGTATTGGGCCATGCTGCGCCAGAACCAGTCGCTCGAGACCATCGTCGCAGTGCGCGCGGCGCGCATCAAAGAAGCGAGCGACCTGGTGGCCGAAGCCCAGGGCGCACATGCGCGCAGCTACCAGCTGCTGACCTGGATCAGCGCCAGCGTCTCGGCCGCGCGCATCGACGCGCTCGAAACCGACATCCACCGGCGCCACGCGGCGCTTGCGCAGCGCTTCGCCCGTTTGGCTGCGGCGCGCGCGCCTGGCAGCGCCGAGCGCGACCTGCTCGAACAGGCCGAAGCGGCGCACGCGCGCTACGTGGGCGCGGTGCTGGAAGTGATCGACCTGGCCGGCGGCGACCAGTCCGTGGCCGCCAACGCCATGGTCAAGGCCGAGCAAGCTTTTGAGCGCGAAGCGTGGCGCCTGGCCGCGCTGGCAGGGCACGAGCAGGCGCTGAGCGAAGCGGCCTCGCGCGGCGCGGCATCGGACTTCCAGCTGCTCCGGCTGTTGATGCCGGCGCTGGTGGCGGCCTCGATCTTGCTGTCGCTGCTCACTACCTTTTTGGTGCGCCGCGCGCTGCTGCGCGAAGTGCACGACATCGGGCAGTCCGCGCTCGACCTGGCCAGCGGCAACCTGACGGTGCGCGCGCGTAACTACGGCGGCGACGAAATTTCCGACACCTCGCGCACGCTCGACGCCAGCATCCGCACGCTGAACCACACGCTCAAGGACATCCTCGATTCGGCGCGTTCGATCGACAGCGCCTCGCGCAGCATCGCGATGGGCAACGCGCGCTGGTCGGACCGCGCGGGCGAGGCGGCCAGTTCCTTTGAACAGACCAGCGCCACCATGGAGCAGCTGTCGGCCACGGTGAACCAGAACGCCGGCCATGCGCTGGCTGCCAACCGGCTGGCTGCGAGCGCGTCCGACCTTGCCCAGCGCGGTGGCGACGTGGTGCGGCGCCTGGTGCACACGCTGGGCACGATCAAGGGCAAGTCGCGCCGCGTGGTGGACATCGCCGACCTGATCGACCACCTGGCTGGCCAGACTGCCACGCTGGCCTTGAACGCGGCGCTCGAGGCGGCGCGCGCCGGCGAGCATGGGGTTGCGTTTGCGGCGGTGGCCAGCCAGGTGCGGCTGCTGGCCCAGAGGAGCGCTGCAGCGGCGCGCCAGGTGCGCGAGCTGGTCGAGCAATCGGTGGCGCAGATCGACGGCGGCAGCGCGGCGGCGGCCGAAGCGGGCTACAGCATGGCCGACATCGCCGACTCGGTGCGCCAGGTGGGCGACATGATCAGCCAGATCAGCGAGGCCAGCGCCGAACAGGCCAGCGGCATGTCGGACGTCACCTGCGCGATCGTGCAGATGGATCAAATGACGCAGCAAAATTCGGCGCTGGTGCAGGAGGCGGCGGGCGCGGCGGCCAGCCTGCAGGCGCAGGCGTACAACCTGTCGCAGGCGGTGGCCGGGTTTAAGCTGGACGAGGGGGGCGAGGTGGGCAGGCCCAAGTTGTGGCTGGCGTCCAAGCGTGAGTGAGCGAGCGAGCGAGTGAGTGAGTGAGTGCGTATCTGCGCAATCGGGTGGCCGGCGGCACCTATTTTTTCACCGTCACGCTGCTTGATCGGCGCAGCAGACTGTTGCTCGACCATGTTGCGCTGCTGCGCGAAGCGGTTCGCAAGGAACGCGCGTTACGGCCCTTCCATATAGATGCGTGGGTTGTGCTGCCCGATCACATGCACTGTGTCTGGACGCTGCCGGAGTGCGACAATGATTTCTCGACGCGTTGGAAGAACATCAAGGCGACGTTTTCAAGGGCGCTGCCCAAGACGGAGTATCGTGACGAAGTGCGCAAGAGGACCGGTGCGCGGGGCATCTGGGCGCGGCGATTTTGGGAGCATACGATTCGCAATGATGCCGATTACGCGGCGCACATCGACTATGTGCATTTGAATCCGTACAAGCACGGCTTGGTGGCGCACGTGCGCGACTGGCCATATTCGACGTTTCACCGCTACGTCAAAGCTGGAGTGTACCCCTTGGATTGGATGACGGACGTGTCCGAGATGACATGTGGCGAATAATCAAAAATGGCGGAATGCGCTGCGCTTTTCCGCCCTACAGTCAACACAAACCGTAGGGCGGAAAAGCGCAGCGCATTGCGCCAAGAGTCGCCGGGACGTCTAAACCGTAGGGCGGAAAAGCGCAGCGCATTCCGACAAGAGTCGCCGCGACGCCTAAACCGTAGGGAGGAAAAGCGCAGCGCATTGCGCCAAGAGTCGCCCAAACGCCTAAACCGTAGGGCGGAAAAGCGCAGCGCATTGCGCCAAGCGTCGCCCAAACGCCTGAACCAACCGGTGGAAGAAGACAAAATCCGCCTTCTCCCACCATCCCGCCTAAACCGCCTGACTACTCGTAATCGCTGACCGGCGCACAACCACAAAACAGATTCCGGTCGCCATACACATTATCAGCCCGCCCAACCGGCGGCCAGTACTTCTGCTTGCGCAGCGACGCCACCGGAAACGCCGCCACTTCGCGGCTGTACTTGTGCTCCCACACGTCGGCCGTCACGACTTCGGCCGTATGCGGCGCACCCTTCAACGGATTGTCCATGCGGTCATACTCGCCGCGCTCGACCTTGACGATCTCGGCGTGGATCGCAATCATCGCATCGATAAAACGATCCATCTCCGCTTTCGATTCGCTCTCGGTCGGCTCGATCATCAGCGTGCCCGGCACCGGAAAACTCATCGTCGGCGCGTGGAAACCGAAGTCCATTAGCCGCTTGGCCACATCCTCGTTGCTGATCCCGGTGGCGTCGGTGATCGGACGCAAATCGAGGATGCACTCGTGCGCCACCAGCCCGTCGTGGCCCGTATAGAGCACCGGATAATGCGGCGCCAGGCGGCGCGCGATGTAGTTGGCCGCCAAAATCGCGGTCTCGGTGGCGGCGGTCAAACCTTCGCCGCCCATCATAGCGATGTACATCCACGAAATGGGCAAAATGCTGGCCGAGCCATACGGCGCGGCGCTGACGGCGCCAATGCCCGCTTCGTCGCGCGAATAGCCGGTCGAGCGCTGGTTGGGCAAAAACTTGGCCAGGTGCGCGCCCACGCCGATAGGACCCACGCCAGGCCCGCCGCCGCCGTGCGGAATGCAGAACGTCTTGTGCAGGTTCAGGTGGCTGACGTCGCCCCCGAAGCTGCCCGGCGCCGCCACGCCGACCAGCGCGTTCATGTTGGCGCCGTCAATGTAGACCTGGCCGCCGTGCGAATGGATGATCTCGCACAGTTCGCTGATGCCTTCTTCGAATACGCCATGGGTCGACGGATAGGTAACCATCACGCAGGCCAGGTTGTCGCTGTGCTTTTCAGCCTTGGCCTTCAGGTCGGCCAGGTCGACGTTGCCGTTCTCGTCGCAAGCGGTAACGACCACTTTCATGCCCACCATGTTGGCCGAGGCCGGGTTGGTGCCGTGCGCGGACGATGGAATCAGGCAGATGTTGCGGTGCGCTTCACCGCGCGAGGCGTGGTACGCCTGGATCACTAGCAGGCCGGCGTATTCGCCCTGCGAGCCGGCATTGGGCTGCAGCGAAATGGCGGCGTAGCCGGTCAGCGCGCACAGCATTTCTTCGAGCTGGCCGATCATTTCGCGGTAGCCGACCGTCTGCGCGTCCGGCGCAAACGGGTGGATGTTGGAGAACTCGGGCCAGGTCACCGGGATCATTTCGCTGGTGGCGTTCAGCTTCATGGTGCAAGAACCGAGCGGGATCATGGTGCGGTCCAGCGCCAGATCCTTGTCGGCCAGCGAACGCAGGTAGCGCAGCATCTCGTGCTCGGCATGGTAGCGGTTGAAGGTCGGGTGGGCCAGGTAGGTGCTGGTGCGGCGCAGTTTTTCGGGGAACGCAGTCTGCGCGCTCGCGTCGAGGGCCTCGATGGCGTCGAACTGCGGCGCCGCCGTCGCCTTCGAGACGCCTTGCGAGAACACGGACCACAGCAACGCGATGTCTTCGCGGGTGGTGGTTTCGTCGAGCGAAACGCCGATCAGGCCGTCGCCGGCGCGCCGCAAATTGAGGCCTTTTTCATTGGCCAGCGCATGCAGCTGCTCGGCGCGCTCGGTCTTGATGGTGAGCGTGTCGAAGTACGTTGCGTTGACGATCTCATAGCCAAGCTGGCCCAGTTGCGCGGCCAGGATGTTGGTGAAGCGGTGCACCCGATTGGCGATCTGCGCCAGGCCCCGGGGCCCGTGGTAGACGGCGTACATCGACGCCATCACGGCCAGCAGCACCTGCGCGGTGCAAATGTTGGACGTCGCTTTTTCGCGGCGGATGTGCTGCTCGCGCGTTTGCAGCGCCAGGCGGTAAGCCTGGTTGCCTTGCGCGTCGATGGTCACGCCCACCAGACGGCCCGCCATGCTGCGCTTAAATTCGTCGCGCGTGGCCAGGTAGCCGGCGTGCGGGCCGCCGAAACCGAGCGGCACGCCAAAGCGCTGGCTGTTACCGACCACTACGTCGGCGCCCCATTCGCCGGGCGCTGCCAGCAGCGTCAGTGCCAGCAGGTCGGCCGCGGCAATCACCATGGCGCCGGCGGCATGCAGCTTTTCAACGGCGGCGCGGTAGTCGCGCACGTCGCCGTTCACGCCCGGATACTGCAGCAGCACGCCAAAGCATGGCTCGGCCAGCGACTCGATGTCGGCGGCGGCGATCACGCGCACGTCCACGCCGATCGGGCGCGCCCGCGTCTGGAGTACTTCCAGCGTCTGCGGCAGCACGTCGTCGGCCACGTAGAACACGTTCGAGGCCGATTTGCCCACGCGCTGGATCAGCGTCATGGCTTCGGCGGCGGCGGTGCCTTCGTCGAGCATCGACGAGTTGGCGATGCCCATGCCGGTCAGGTCGGTGATCATCTGCTGGAAGTTCAGGATCGCTTCCAGGCGGCCCTGCGAGATCTCGGGCTGGTAGGGCGTGTAGGCGGTGTACCAGCCCGGGTTCTCGAAGATATTGCGCAGCACGACGCCGGGCGTGTGGGTGTTGTAATAGCCCTGACCGATCATCGACTTCATGACCTTGTTCTGGGAGGCGATTCCTTTCAGCTTGGCCAGCGCCGCCTGTTCCGGCATCGGGTCAAAAAACTGGCCCAGTTCGAGTTTGCTCTTTTTGCGGATATGGGCGGGGACGATGGCGTCGATCAGCGCCGCGCGCGAAGCGTAGCCTAGCGTTTGCAGCATGGCAGCCTGTTCGCTGTCGGAAGGGCCGATGTGGCGCGGGATGAAGGAGTCGCGTGCTTCGAGTTGGGTCAGGCTGGAGCGGGTCATGATGTCGGGAAGGGGCACAAAAAAGGGGGAGGGACGGGAATGTCGCCGCGCCGCCCGTCAGGCGGCGGCGCGGCGCTGCGGCGCGTGTAGCTTACGCTTCGGTGTTCTTGCCGTAGGCTGCGGCGTCGAGCAGGCCGTTGAACGAATTCGGGTCGCTCGGCATCAGCTTGAACAACCAGGCCGAATAGGCGTCGCTGTTGATCGAGTCGGGCGCATCTGCCACGGCGGTATTGACGGCGACAACCTGGCCCGATACGGGCGCGTAGATGTCGCTGGCGGCCTTGACCGATTCGACCACGGCGGCGTCGTCGCCGGCGGTCATCGATTTGCCCACCTTTGGCAGTTCCACGAAAACGATGTCGCCCAGTGCATCCTGCGCATACTCGGTGATGCCGACGGTGAAGGTGCCGTCGGCCTCGGCGCGCACCCATTCGTGGGACTCGGTGTACTTCAGATCTGCAGGAATATTCATAATGGGCTCCGGTAAGTGGTGAATGCGTATTGTATAAGGTCGAACATCGGGTCGAACTGCGGGTGGAACAGCGGGTCAGGCAGCGAGGATTTTACCGTTGCGTACAAAAGGCAGCTTGACGACGGTCGCCAACAGCTTCTTGTCGCGAATTTCCACGTGCACGCTGTCGCCGATGGTCACCTCCAGCGGCAGGCGCGCCAGGGCGATCGCTTCCTGCATGGTCGGGCTGAAGGTGCCGCTCGTGATTTCGCCAACCGCGCCGGTGGCGGTAACCACTTTCTGGTGGGCGCGCAAGATGCCGCCTTTTTCGCGCAGGATCAGGCCCACGAACTGCGCTTTCTGGCCCATCGCCAGCAGGGCCGCCTTGCCGATGAAGTCGCGCTCGGACTTGAGGTCGATCGTCCACGCCAGGCCGGCATCCAGAGGATTGACGCTGTCGTCCATGTCCTGGCCGTACAGGTTCATGCCCGCTTCCAGGCGCAGCGTGTCGCGCGCGCCCAGGCCCGCCGGCTTGACGCCGGCTGCGACCAGGGCATGCCACATGGCGTCGGCCTGGGCGGCGGGAAAGGCGATCTCGAAGCCGTCTTCGCCGGTGTAGCCGGTGCGCGCAACCATCACTTCGCCAAACGCGGTGTCCTTGACGATCACGGCATTGAAGGGTTTGAGCGGTTCGGACGCGGCCTGGGTGGTCGGCAGCACCTGCCACACCTTGGCGCGCGCATTCGGCCCCTGCACGGCGATCAGGGCCATCGGTTCATTGCCGTCGCGGCGCTGGGTGGTTTTCACGCCGCTGCCGGTGGCCGCATTTTGCGCCATGATCCAGGCCACGTCTTTTTCGGCGGTGCCGGCGTTGACGACCAGGCGGAACCAGGTTTCGCTGAAATAGTAGACGATCAGGTCGTCGATGACGAAGCCTTGCTCGTTCAGCATGCACGAATACAGCGCCTTGCCGGCGGCCTGCAGCTTGTCGACATTATTGGCCAGCAGGGCGCGCAGGAAAGGGCGCACGTTGTCGCCTTCGAGGTCGACCACGCACATGTGCGAGACGTCGAACATGCCCACGTCATGGCGCACCGCGTGGTGCTCTTCGATCTGCGAGCCGTAATTGACGGGCATGTCCCAGCCGCCGAAATCGACCATCTTGGCGCCGGATGCGCGGTGTGCGGAATTGAGCGGGGTCGTTTTAAGCGTCATGGAAATCCTCGGAGCAGGTGAATAGGGGGCGCCGAACAGCGCGCAAGAGGACATTAGCCGCTTGCGGGTGCTCGGTTGTTCGCCCCTCTGTCCTTGATACCTGAGAGATAGCGGAACTGCTTCCGCCTGCCCCTTCGGTGGGCCGCCGGCAGTACGCCGCGGCCGCTCTCCAGAGTTTGACCGGCCGCGTTTTGCCCGCTGCCGACCCCTGACCGGTCCTTTTGCCTGAGAGTTTTTGGGTGATGCCCCTTCGGCGGCAGCGCGTGGCTGCCCTCTCCCGATCAGAGTGCAGAGCATATGCCACCGGCCACGGCCTGTCAACCTTGGGCCGGGCGGGGCTGCGCACGAATGGCCTCGCGACGGAGCCTTTCACAGGCGCTATTTGTTAAAATAAACCATCGAGTTTGGGGGTAAAACAATCATGAACGAAGAACAGACCAAACCAGGCGCCGACGCGTATTTCACGCTGTCGGGCGACGTCAACAGCGACATGGTGCACCGCGTGTTCGAGGCGGTATCGTGCATGAGCGAAGCGGGCATCGAGACGGCCCATGTGCTGCTGCAGTCGAACGGTGGGTACGTCAGCGATGGCCTGTGCCTGTATAACTACCTGTCGAACGCGCCGATCAAGTTTGTCATGTATAACGGCGGCGCGGTGGCCTCGATCGCGGTGATTCTGTATTTGGCAGGCAGCCGGCGCTATGCCAGCGAGACGGCGCGCTTCATGGTGCACAAGTCGCACGCGACGGCCTCGCCCGGGGCGCGGCCGGACGCGCTCAATATCATCGTCGAAGGCTTGCGCGCCGACGATGCGCGCACCGAATCGATTCTGCGCAAGCATATCGAGTTCACGCCGGACCAGTGGGGCATACACCAGTATTCGGACTTGCACCTGACCTCGCGCGACGCCAAGACGGCGGGCATGATCGATGACGTGGCCGACTTTGCGCCGCCGCGCGGCACGCAGATTCGCAATATTTAGTCGGTCAGCACTTTCGCGCCGGTCGCAGGCGCGCGACTTGCCAATCGCCTGGCGATCGATCGGTGCGACAGGGGGCGGCAAATGGCGCTCCAGAGGCAAGGCAAGGCTGTATTGCTATGGCCGCGTTGCTATGGCCGCGTTGCTATGGCCGTATTGCCATAGCAAAAGAGCCTGCAACGCCGTCGGCGCAACAGACTCTTTCAATGCTTCCTGTGTGGCAACTGTCTCAGCGCAGCCCGGAAACGCGGCCCGCCCAGCATATCTACAAGTCTGCGGGCTTAGCGCCTGTCAGCGATTTGAACCGCTTTTGCCGCCCGAACCTTGATTGCCCGACTGATTGTTTCCTTGCTTTTCATCATTCTTGTGGCTTTGACGGCCAGCCTCGACATGCTGCTCATGCGTGCCACCCTGGGTTCCCGTGCCCGAACGGGAGCCCGAACGGGAGCCCGAACCCTGGTTGCCCGACTGCTTGCTGTCGCTGGAGTTGTCGCTTTGCTTGCTGTTCTTGTCGCCTTTTTTATTCGCGTTCATGTTCATTCCTTTAAAGAGTTTGAAAATGCCGTGCTCGCCATAACACAGATGATGAGTGTTTCAACTGCGTTCTCAAATGTGTTTCCGGTGGCACAATGATGCGAGTTGCATCCTTTGCTCGGTATCAGAAGATCGCTCGAACCAGTGTAGGAGATATTCCTACGAAATTGAAATTAATGATGTCTTTCTAAAACTCTTCCCAGTCCATGGCGCGCCGGCCAAAGGCGCCGCGGCTTCGTTTGGCCGCAGGCACGCTCGCCAGCGACACAATGACCCGCGCCGGCGCGTGGCGCAAGCGCATGTCGAGCGCTTGGGCTGGCTTGGCCAGCGGACCGGAATTGCTCGACACCAGGCGCAGCCCCGGCGCGGCGGCCCCGTGTTCCGGCCCGAGTACAAAAGCGGCGGTGGCGCGCGACAGGCCGGCGGCCTGGTCGCGGATGGCAGCGCTCGCCGCTGCGGCCTGTGCGGCCAGGGCGCCGCCGCGCCGCGCCGCCTTGTCCAGTGCCGCGAGCGACTGGCGGGCTTGCTCCGTTCCCGCCGCCTGGGCCGCGCCGGCGCAGGCCAGGTCGGCGCTGATGGCGCTCGCGCGAGCGGCCTGGTCGATGGCTTGATCAAGCGCGCCGCCGGCCTTGGTGGCCAATGCCGTGCCCGCAGCAGCAGCCGTCAGCGCGTCGTCGACCAGCAGCCTGGCGTCCTTGGCCGCTGCAGCGCAGCGCTGGGCCAGGGTGCGCACTTCGGCGGCGACGACCGCGAAACTGCGCCCGTGTTCACCGGCGCGCGCCGCTTCAACGCCCGCATTTAGGGCCAGCATAGTGGTCTGTAAGGCGATGGCATCGATCACGCCGGCCAGGTCGGCAACGCGGACTGACGCGGCGCTCATCGAGGCCAAGGTGGCGGCCACGCCAGCGACCGCCGCGCCGCCCTCGGCCGCCATGTCAGCGGCCAAACGCGCTGCGGCGCTGCCAAGCTGGGCCTGGCCGGCGTACTGCGTGGCGCCGTCGGCCAGTTGCGCCATCGATGCGCCGGCCTGGGCCAGCGCGCACGCTTGCTCCCGGGCATGGGCTGCGAGCGCCTTGCCGTCTGCCGCAACGGCGCCGGCGCTGCCGCTGATGCTTTCCGTGCCGGCGCGCACCCTGAGCACCATGCCGGCCAGACTGTCATTCATTGCTTGCAGCGTGCTGAGCAGTTCGCCCGATTCTGCTGCGCCGATCTTGCCGCTCAGGTCACCCGTGGACACGCGCCGGGCCATTGCGGTTGCCGCCTGCACGGGGTGGGCCAGCTCGGCGCGCAGCCACAGCACCAGCATTGCCGCCGCGCCCAGCGTGACCGCGATTGCCACCCAGGCCAGCAGGCGCGCGCCTTCGTAGCCGGCGTGGGCCTGGAGCACGGCGCCCGCTTTCTGGCCCGATCCCGGCGCCAGACTCGTCGCCAGGCCCGTCAAAAGGCTCATCTGTTCGAGCTGGTTCAGCATCCAGAGCGACAGGCCCATGCTCAAGCACAGCAGCAGTGCGAAGCTGGCATACAGTTTATGGTGTGGATCGAGCCGGCGGAGGAGTGACATGGTGACGTCCTTTGCGAGGGGAGTGCTGCGGCGGTGTGTTTCCTTATCTTAGGGAAACGAGCAAGGCCACCTTTGCGTCAGATCAAAAGTCCCAGTGGCAACAAAAACAACAGAAGCGAGCTCTTCTTTGCCCAGAATAGGTATTTACGAAAAAAAGCCGGATAAAAAGCGCGTTACTTTCATTTTGGGTATTGCCTTGTGGAAAGAACGTGGCAGAATAGAAGTTCAATAGTCAACTTAACATTCCCGGAGACGAACCGATCATGGCAACGCCAGTGTCCAGAACAGCAAGTGCAAAACAGGCGGCAGTGTCGCAGCATGAGCTGTTGGACGCCCTCGTGGCAATTGTCGCCAAGCATGCCAGCGAGCAGTGGGGCGGCGTAAGCACGCGCCTGGTTGCTTCCCTGCTGGACGTGGACAGCCCGACGCTGGACGCGCGCGATGTGTTCCTGCGCGTAAAATCGGGCAACCTGCTCAAGGATCATCACTACGCGTTTGTGCATCTGGCCTCGGACGGGCTGGAAAAAGCCCTGCGCAAGGAAGTGGCGGCGTTGCTGCCGCGTCCGCGCAGCGCCCTGATCGCCGAAGCGGCGCTGTCGCTGGTGCCGTTCGAAGAAATGGACACCCGTGTCGCCTTCGACAGCCTGAGCCGCCCGTTCGAAATGAAATACGCGACCCAAATCGCCACGCTGAACGTTCGGCTCGGCTTTCTGCTGAACCGCGACATTCTCAACATCGCACAAAATCCATTCCGGCCCGAAATGTTCCTATCCGCGCTGAACAGCGCCTGGAAGGAATTCGAGCCCAATGAAGAGAGCCACGCGCTGATCACCTCGCAACTGCGCCCGGCGCTGCTGTGGGATTTTGGCCCCATGTACGACGCGCTGTGCGACGCGCTGATGAGCAAGGGTACCCAGCCCGGCTCGGTCGACGCCTACAACATCCGCAAGACCGAAGGGGCCAGCTCGGCCAAGGCCAAGCGCGCCAAGCAGCAGGCCGCGCTGGCGTCGCAATTGCGCCAGTTCCTCGACGGCGGCGCCGATGGCGGGTTTGACGACATTCCCATGATTCCCGACCTGCCGCAAGGGGCCGGCGGCGCGGGCGGCGGCTGGCGCCCGAGCGGCGTCCTAAGCGTGGCGACGGATGCGCCAGGCGCCTCGCTGCAGGCGGGGCCTGGCTTCGCCGCCGCGTTCGCAGGCGCCGCTCACGCGCATGGCGCAGCTGCCCACTTCATGGGGGGCGCGCCAACAGGACAGGGCGCCACTGCGCATCCGCATTTCATGCAAGGTGGCGCGGCGGCGTCCCAGTATGGCGGCCATGGCGGGCACGGCGTCTCGTCAACGCACCAGGGCGGTCATGTTGCCGGCGCCGGTCAGGCGGGCGCCCAGGCCTTCCAGGGCGAGCATGGCGGCGCCCATTTTATTGGCGGCGCCCAGCCGGCGGCGTATGCCGCGGCGGGCCAGATCCTGGACCAGGCCGGCTTTGGCGCGGCGCCCGCGCCGCTGCTCGACATGCTCAAGACGCTGCAGGCACGCATGCCAGAACAATTCGCCGCGTCGCCATCGCGCCCCGGCCCGGCCCAGGGCGCCGATGTGTTCTATTTGCCGCGCTTAAAAGCCAGTATTCCGAAAGGCAGCCTCACGCGCGGCGATGAAAGCACGATCGACCTGCTGTCGAAAATTTTCGACACCGTCTTCATCGACCCGAATATTCCGAAGGAAATGCGGAACTTGATCCAGTTCCTGCAAATTCCGGTGCTCAAGGCGGCGCTGGCCGACAAGAATTTCTTTTTCGAAGAAGCGCATCCGGCGCGCCGCATGATCAACCTGCTCTCGAGCATGGGGCTCGATCAGCGCAGCGCCGACGACCCGCTGTTCAAGGCCATGCAGCGCAGCGTGGAGCGGGTGGGCGATGAAGCGGACGACACCGCCGGGCTGTTCACGACGGCCGTGGCCGAGCTGGAAGATTCGATCAAGGCTGAAGAAAAGTTTGAAGTGCAGGCCATTGCCGCACCAATCGAGGCCGCGCTCAAGCAAGAAAAAGTCGTGGCGGCGACGCGTTCGGCCAAGTCGGCCGTGGCCGCGCGCGTGAGCAGCGGCGAAGTCGTGGCGGTGCTGGAAACGTTCCTTGAGCAGCGCTGGACGTCGGTGCTAACGGTGGCCTACAGCGTCGAAGAAGAAAAGCCCGGTGCGGTCGGCAGCGCCACGCGCACCATGGATGACCTGATCTGGAGCGTCAAGCCAAAAATCACGCGCGACGAGCGCAAGTCGCTGATTGCCAAGCTGCCGGGCCTGCTTTCCACGCTCAATCAATGGCTGGACATCATCAAGTGGCAGGAAGCCGAGCGGCTGCAGTTTTTTGCCGAGCTGGCCGAATGCCATGCCTCGATCGTGCGCGCCCCGCTCGACATCAGCCCAGAGCGCCAGCTCGAGATTGCCGTCGAAGTGGCGCAGCAGGATGCCATGCGGCGCCTGGAAAAAGACCAGGCGGCGCAAACGGCGCTGCCGGTGGTGCCGGACGAGGCGGAAGTGACGGTGGAAGGGCTAGAGCGGGGGGGCTGGCTAGCGTTTACCCAGTCGGATGGCAGCGTACGCAAGGCCAAGCTGGCGTGGGTCAGTCCGCTCAAGACCTTGTACATCTTTTCGCTCGGCGCGCGCCAAGATTCGTTTTCGCTCACGGTGGAAAAGCTCACCGCCGGCCTGCGCCAGAACAAGGTCAGCATCGTCCAGCTTGACGGCGTCGTTGAACGCGCGCTCTCGCAAGCGATGGGCGCCGGCGCCGTCAACGACACCGACATCACCGCCGCCGCCTGACCCCCCCCCACCGGGGTCAGACCTCGCGCTTGCAACGTGTTGCAACGGTGAGGTCTGACCCCGCATCGTCTTGATTTCAAACCGGATCGCGCAGTAATGGCGTGCTTGCGGAAACTTGACTGCATGTCGAGCGCCATAATCGTCATAGCGGGTATCGACATCTGCGACTGCAACGCTTTCCTTCACCACAAGTTTGAGGTCTGACCCCATTTTCCCGGATGGAGGTCTGACCCCGCTTTTGGTGTTGCCGAATTAGAAGCTATTCACCATCGCCAGCCCCGCACTGCCCCTACCGGAATGAAAGCAACAAATGGTATGATGGGCCTCTTTCTGATTCCCGAGCCTGCCCACCAACGTGCGACTATCCTCAATAAAATTGTCGGGATTTAAGTCTTTTGTTGATCCCACCAATTTCCAGGTGCCGGGTCAGCTCGTGGGCGTTGTCGGTCCCAACGGTTGCGGCAAGTCGAATATCATCGATGCCGTGCGCTGGGTGCTGGGCGAATCGAAAGCGTCGGAATTGCGCGGCGAGTCGATGCAGGACGTGATCTTCAACGGCTCCACTCACCGCAAACCGGCCGGGCGCGCGTCGGTCGAACTGGTGTTCGACAATAACGACGGCAAGGCTGCCGGCCAGTGGGGCCAGTACGCCGAGATCGCCGTCAAGCGCACCCTCACGCGCGACGGCACCTCCACTTATTACATCAACAGCCAGCCGGTGCGCCGGCGCGATATCCAGGATATTTTCCTGGGCACGGGCTTGGGTCCCCGCGCCTACGCCATCATCGGCCAGGGCATGATCTCGCGCATCATCGAATCGCGCCCGGAAGAGCTGCGCGTGTTCCTCGAGGAAGCCGCCGGCGTCTCCAAATACAAGGAGCGCCGCCGCGAAACGGAAAACCGTCTTAACGATACGCGCGAGAACTTGCTGCGGGTTGAGGATATCCTGCGCGAACTGAACGCCAACCTTGAAAAACTTGAGGCGCAGGCGGTCGTGGCCAACAAGTTTCACTCGCTGCAGGCCGACCAGGAAGAAAAGCAAAAACTGCTCTGGCTGCTGCGCAAGAACGAAGCGCAGGCCGAGCAGGGCAAGTTTTTGCGCGAGATGGCGCAAGCCCAGACCGACCTCGAAGAGCAGACCGCCAAGTTGCGCCACGTGGAGCTCGACCTCGAACACATGCGCCAAGCCCATTTCGCCGTGGGCGACCGCCTGCACCAGGCCCAGGGCCACCTGTACCAGACCAATGCCGAAATCGGCAGCCTGGAAGCGCAGATCAAGTTCGTCATCGAGTCGCGCAGCCGCCTGCAAAACCAGCTGGCCGCCTTGACGGCGCAGCGCAACCAGTGGCAGGCCCAGGGCCAGGATTATCAGCAGCAGATCGAAGAAGCTGACTACCTGCTCGAAGAACTCGGCGGACGCGTCGAACAGTCGCAGATGGCGGCCGAGGCGCAGGACGAACGCCTGCCCGCGCTGGACGCCGCGTGGCGCGCCGCGCAGCACACAACCACCGAGTCGCGCGCCAGGATCATGCAAGCGCAGCAGCAAATCGAGCTGGAATCGGCCCACCAGCGCAACGCCTCGAATATTTTGAATGGCTTGCTGACCCGGCGCGAGCGGCTGCAGCAGGAAAAAAACGGCCTGAATCTGCCCGACAGCGCGCACCTGTCCAACCTGCGCATGCAGCTCGAAGAAAAGCAGCAGGCGCTCGAAGAGCAGACCATGCAGCTCGAGGAAGCGACCGACCAGCAGCAGCGCACCGAAGAAGAGCGCGGCGCGGCGCAAGCACAGGTCAACCGCGAGACCAGCGCCAACGCGCAACTCGAAGCGCGCCTGTCGGCGCTCAAGCAGCTGCAAGAGCGGGTGCAAACGCAAGGCAAGGTCCAGCCGTGGCTGCAAAAGCACGAACTCGATACGCTGCCGCGCCTGTGGCAAAAACTGCACACCGAGGAGGGCTGGGAAACGGCGATGGAGTCGGTCCTGCGCGAGCGCACCACGGCGCTTGAAATGTCGAATATCGACTGGGCCAAGGCGTTTTTCAGCGATGCGCCACCGGCCAAGTTGGCGCTGTATTCGCCGTCGCTGGCCAACGCCGGACCGGTCGCCGATACCCCTGGGCTCAAGAGCTTTGCCAGCCTGCTCAAACTTAATGACGCCGGCCTGCGCGGCGTGCTTACCGACTGGCTGCACAATGTGTTCGCCGCCGAAGACGCCGCCACCGCGCTGGCCGAACGCGCCAGGCTGCCGCCGGGAGGCTCCTTCATCACGCGCCAAGGTCACGTGATCACGCAGTCGAGCGTGCGTTTTTTCGCCGCCGACGCCGAACAGGACGGCCTGCTCGCTCGCCAGCAGGAAATCGAGAACATCACCAAGCAGCTGCGCGCGCAGACCATGCTGGCCGATGAAGCACGCGCGCGCGCGGTGCGCGCCGATGCGGCAGTGGCCGAGCTCACGCGCCGCCTGCAGGACGCGCGCCAGCGCGTGGCCCTGCTCACCCAAGCGGTGCACGCGCTGCAGATCGAGGTCGTCAAGCAGTCCGAAGTCGAGGCCCGCTTCAATCAGCGCAGCAACCAGATCCAGGCCGACCTGGCCGAGATCGCGGCCCAGGAAGAAGAGCAGAACCAGATCCGCATGGAATCCGAAGAAAAATTCGAGCAGCTCGACATTGCGCTGGGCGAACTGCAAGGCGCCCACGAAGACGGCCAGACCGACTTTTTAATCAAGGAACAGGCGCTGGCCGACGCGCGCGACAAGCTGCGCGAACTCGAACGCGCGGCGCAGGAAGCGCAGTTCGCCGAAAAGACCCAGCGCAGCAAAATCGAGGAGCTGCGCCGCAATATCGCCACCGCCACCCAGCAGGCCGCGCAAGTGGGCGAATCTCTGGAGGTGGGCCAGCAGGAACTTGAGTCGCTCGAGACTTCCGCCGCCAGCGACGGCCTGCAGGATTTGCTGGACCGGCGCTCCAGCCAGGAGCGCGCCCTGTCCGACGCGCGCCATGAACTCGACCAGATCACGCAGCAGCTGCGCACGGCCGAAGAAACGCGCATGCTGTCCGAACGCAGCCTGCAGCCGCAGCGCGACAAGATCACCGAGATGCAGCTCAAGGAGCAGGCCGCGCGCCTGAACCAGGAACAGTTCACCGAGGCTTTGAAAGCGGTCAATGCCGATGAAGCGGCCCTGTCCGAAAAGCTCCATCCCGACCTCAAGCCGTCCTACCTGCAGGGCGAGGTTACGCGCCTGACCAATGCCATCACGGGCCTGGGCGCGGTCAACCTGGCCGCCCTCGACGAGCTGGCGCAGGCCTCCGAGCGCAAGAATTTTCTTGATGCGCAAAACGCCGACCTGACCGAGGCGATCAACACCTTGGAGGACGCGATCCACCGCATCGACAAGGAAACGCGCGAGCTGCTGCAAGACACCTTCGACAAGGTGAACCACCATTTTTCCGAACTGTTCCCGATCCTGTTCGGCGGCGGCAACGCCAAGCTGGTCATGACGGGCGACGAGATCCTCGACTCCGGCGTGCAGGTCATGGCCCAGCCGCCGGGCAAGAAGAACGCCACCATCCACCTGCTATCGGGCGGCGAAAAAGCGCTGACTGCAACGGCGCTGGTGTTCTCGATGTTCCGCCTGAACCCCGCGCCGTTCTGCCTGCTCGACGAGGTCGACGCGCCGCTCGACGACGCCAACACGGAGCGCTTTTGCCGCATGGTCAAGCGCATGTCCGAACATACCCAATTCCTTTTCATCTCGCACAACAAGATCGCGATGGAGATGGCCAATCAACTAATCGGTGTGACGATGCAGGAGCAGGGCGTATCGCGCATTGTGGCGGTGGACATGGAGTCCGCCGCAAATTTCGCTACTGAGGCACAAGCAGCATGACAGACATCGAAATGAGCATCAGCATCGCCGTCGCCATCGTGGTCGGCGTGTTCGCCTTTAACAAGTGGCAGGAGTACAAGGCCCGCAAGAGCGTGGCGCGGGCTTTCTCGTCCGACCATGACGACGTGCTGATGCGCTCTGACGAAGCGCGCTCCGAGCCTGGCTTCGGCGGCGGCAATGGCGGCAATGGCGACGAGGACGAGAACGCGCGCCTGATCACGCCGCCGCTGCCGGGCACCGACACGCCCGACACCACGCCGGCCGAAAAGGCCACCAGCCTGGTCGACCCGCTGATCGATTGCCTCATTCCGCTCTCGCTTGAAACGCCTGTTCGCGGCGACAAGATCCTGCCTGTGCTGCACAGGCTGCGCCACGTCGGCAACAAGCCGGTGCACTTCATCGGCCTGGCCGTCAGCGGCGAGTACGAGCCCATTACCCATGGCGGCGTCTACACGCAGCTGCAGGCGGGCGTGCAGATGGCCAGCCGCACCACCGCGCTGAACGAACTGGAATACTCGGAACTGGTCACGCGCTTGCGCGCGCTGTGCGACGACATCGGCGCCGAGCCCGAAATCCCGGACATGATCGAAGTCATGGGCGAAGCGCGCACGCTGCACCGTTTCGTGTCGGGCCACGACGCCCAGCTGGGCGTAAATTTGCTCTCGAACGGCGCGCCATGGTCGATCGCGACCTTGATCGGGGCGCTGGAAAAGCAGGGCTTCGACGTGCGTCCCGACGGTCGCTTCATCATGCCAGACGGCGACGGCGGCCAACTGTTTACGCTCTCGACCAACGTCACGCTGGGCGCCGATACCACCTCGCGTCTGACGCTGCTGCTCGACGTGCCGTGCGTGGCGCCGGTGCGCGACGGTTTTGGCGCGATGGTCTTGTGCGCCAAGGCGCTCGTGGGCCGGCTGGACGCGCTGATCGTCGACGACAGCGACCAGCCGCTGCTGGACGAGGCGCTTGGCGAAATCAACAACCAGGTGCTTGATTTTTACCAGGAGATGGAAGCGGCCGACATTGCCGCCGGCTCGACCCGCGCGCTGCGTCTGTTCAGCTAGCAAAGGCCCGGGAGAGCGACAGTGACAACTAGCGTGACAACTACCGTAACAACAGCGCCGGATTATTTGGAGCGGATGGCTTGGCTCACCGAAGAGCTGAACCGCCACATCTACGCCTACCACGTCAAGGATGCGCCCACCATCCCGGACGCCGAGTACGACCGCATGTTCGGCGAACTGCAGCAGCTCGAGGCGGCGCACCCGGAAGCGGTGTCGCAGGATTCGCCGACCTTTCGCGTAGGCGCGGCGCCGCTGCCGGAATTCAAGCAGGTTACGCACACGGTGCCGATGCTGTCGTTGAATAACGCCTTTGCCGATGACGACATCGACAACTTCGACCGCCGCGTGCGCGAAGGCTTGAGCGCGCCGCAGGCCGACTATGCGGCCGAACTGAAATTCGACGGCCTGGCGATCAGCCTGCGTTACGAGAACGGCGTCTTTGTGCAGGCCGCCACGCGCGGCGACGGCGCCACCGGCGAAGACGTCACGGTCAATATCCGCACCATCCGCACCATTCCGCTGCGCCTGCACGGCAGCGTGGTGCCGAGCGTACTTGAAGTGCGCGGCGAAGTATTGATGTTCAAGGCCGACTTTAAAAATCTGAACGCGCGCCAGCGCGACGCCGGCGACAAGGAATACCAAAATCCCCGCAACGCCGCCGCCGGCAGCTTGCGCCAGCTCGATTCGCGCATTACCTCCAGCCGCAACCTGTCGTTTTTCACGTACGGCATCGGCGCCCTGGAAGGCGCGCCGATGCCCGCTTCGCACTCGGCCCTGCTGGACTGGTACGAGCAGCTCGGCCTGCCGGTTTCTAGAGAGCGCAAAGCCGTCACCGGTGCCGAAGGTTTGCTGGCGTATTACAAGGATATCGGCGAGCGGCGCGCCAGCCTGGCCTACGAAATCGACGGTGTCGTCTACAAGGTCAACCGGCTAGAAGACCAGCAGCAGCTGGGCTTTGTGTCGCGCGCGCCGCGCTTTGCGATCGCGCATAAATTTCCCGCCGAAGAAGCGCTCACCGAAGTGCTCGACATCAATGTGCAGGTCGGGCGCACGGGCGCCATCACGCCGGTGGCGCGCCTTGCCAGCGTGTTTGTCGGCGGCGTCAACGTGCTCAACGCCACGCTCCACAACGAAGGCGAAGTGCGGCGCAAGGATATCCGTATCGGCGACACCGTCATCGTGCGCCGCGCCGGCGACGTGATCCCGGAAGTGGTGTCGTATGTCGCGCAGCGGCGCCCGGACGACGCGCGCCAATTCGTCATGCCGACCGAGTGCCCGGTGTGCGGCTCGCCCATCATGCGCATGGAAGACGAAGCGGTGGCGCGCTGCTCCGGCGGCTGGACCCATTGCAGCGCGCAAAAGAAGGGCGGCCTGATGCACTTCGTATCGCGCCGCGCGATCGACGTCGAGGGCCTGGGCGACCAGCTCATCGAACAACTGGTCGACAAGGGCTTGATCAACACCGCCGCCGACCTGTACGCGCTGGACAAACCCAAGCTGCTGGGACTGGAGCGCATGGCGGCCAAGTCCGCGCAAAACGTGCTCGACGCGCTGGAAAAATCGCGCGCCACCACCTTTGCGCGCTTCATCTACGCGCTGGGCATTCGCAACGTGGGCGAATCGACCGCCAAGGCGTTGGCCCAGCATTTCGGCAGCCTGCCGGCGCTGCTGCACGCGGCCGCCTACGAAGGCGGCCTGCAATTGCTGGAAGTGGCCGATGTGGGCCCGATCGTCGCCCGTTCCATCACCGAGTTCCTGACCGACGCCGACAACCTGGCGCTGGTCAATGCGCTCGCCGCGCAGCTGCACTGGAAGGATGGCGCGCATGTGATGACGGCTACCGGCGCGCTGGCCGGAAAGACGTTCGTCATCACCGGCACCTTGCCCACCATGGGCCGCGACCAGGCCGGCGCCCTGATCGAGGCGGCAGGCGGTAAAGTATCAAGCTCGGTATCGAAGAAAACATCATACGTCGTGGCCGGCGCGGAGGCTGGCAGCAAGCTGGCCAAGGCGCAGGAACTCGGCATCACCCTACTTGACGAAGCGGCGCTGGTCGCTTTGCTTGAATCAGCCAGGTCTGTAAAGGATTCCCCCGATGAAGCCAGTTAGAAAAGCAGTGTTCCCCGTTGCCGGCCTGGGCAGCCGTTTCCTGCCCGCGACCAAGGCGCAGCCTAAAGAGATGCTGCCCATCGTCGACAAGCCGCTGATCCAGTACGCCGTCGAAGAAGCCGTCGCCGCCGGCGTGACCGAGCTCATTTTCATCACGGGGCGCAACAAGCGCGCCATCGAAGACCATTTCGACACCGCCTACGAAATTGAATCGATGCTCGAGGCGTCCGGCAAGACCGAGCTGCTGCAGATGGTGCGCAGCGTAATTCCCCCCAACGTCACCTGCATCTACATCCGCCAGTCGGCGCCGCTCGGCCTGGGCCACGCGGTGCTGTGCGCGCGCCCGGTGGTGGGCGACGAGCCGTTCGCCGTCATGCTGGCCGACGACTTCATGGACACCAGCCCCGGCGTGGCGCCGGTGCTGGCCCAGATGACGGCGGTGTTCGGGTATGAAAACTGCAGCGTCCTGGCGGTCCAGGACGTACCGCGCGAACAAACGCGCCAGTACGGCATCGTCAAGGCCGACGCCTATCGCGACAACCTGGCCGTAGTCACGGGCATCGTTGAAAAGCCGATGCCCGACGTGGCGCCGTCCACGCTGGCCGTGGTCGGGCGCTATATCCTCAGTCCGCGCATTTTCGACTGCCTGGAGCACATTGGCGCCGGCGCCGGCGGCGAAATCCAGCTCACCGACGGCATTGCCGCGTTGATGGCTTCGGAACGCGTGCTGGCCTATCGCTATGCAGGCACGCGCTACGATTGCGGCTCCAAGCTTGGCTATCTGAAGGCCACCACGGCGATGGGACTCAAGCACCCCGAAACCGGCGCCGGGTACCGTGAATTTTTGGCACAGATGCAATCGGAACAAGGAACATAATGGCTGTTCGTGAAATTCTCAAGATGGGCGATCCGCGCCTGCTGCGCGTGGCCGAACCGGTGCGCGACTTTAATACGCCCGAACTCGATGCCTTGATCGCCGACATGTTCGACACCATGCACCACGCGAACGGGGCCGGGCTGGCAGCGCCCCAGATCGGCGTCAATCTACAGCTCGTCATCTACGGCTTCAAGCAGAACGAGCGCTACCCCGATGCGCCGCCGGTGCCGGAGACGGTGCTGATCAATCCGGTGCTCACCGCGCTGTCCGAGCGCAAGGAAGACGACTTCGAAGGCTGCCTGTCGGTGCCCGGCCTGCGCGGCAGCGTGCCGCGGTTTACGCACTTGCGCTACGAGGGCGTCGACCAGCACAACAAGCCGATCAGCCGCGACGTGACGGGCTTTCATGCGCGCGTGGTGCAGCACGAGGTCGACCATTTGCTGGGCATCCTGTACCCGATGCGCATCGAGGACTTTTCAAAGTTCGGCTACACCGAAGTCATGTTTCCGGACATGGACCCCAACGACGACGATTGAGATTGATGAGCACATTGATGACAACTTTGAAACGATGTGGCGCGCTTGCGCTTACCCTGTTTGCATATGCGCCTGCGTTCGCGCAGGAAGGCGCCGGCAACGCAGGCCACGCAGTGTGGCTCGATACGGGCTTTGCGACGTACCACTTCCAGAGCGACAAGAACCTGAACGGGCGCAATCCGGGCATCGGGATTGAATACGGCTTGTCGGACACGATGGCGCTGACGGCGGGGCGGTTTTATAACAGCGACCGCGCCCACTCGCGCTACGCCGGGCTGTACTACCAGCCGTGGACGGTGAAGGGGATCAAGCTGGGGGCGGTGGTCGGCGCCTTTGACGGCTACCCCAAGATGCACGATGGCGGCTGGTTCCTGGCCGCCATTCCCGCGGCAACGTTCGAGTACAAGCGGGTGGGCGTGAATGTTGCCGTGGTGCCGAACTATAAAAACCGGCTGCATGGAGGCATCTCGGTACAGCTCAAGTTCAAGCTGTGGGAGAGCGCTGGCACGCCGTAATACTTGCAGATAGCGTCAACGGCGACTGCGCAAACCATCACGACACTTGGCAACTCGAAGACCTCACCCACATCGTCCTCGCGCAGGCGGGGACCCATGGAACAGTTGCTCACTTGAACCGTTCCATGGGTCCCCGCCTGCGCGAGGACGATGTAACTATGCTGCATCGTTGCGGTTTTTGCGACAGCCTGCCCTTATTCAGCCTCCAGTCGTTGGCTACTCCACCGTCACATCCGCCTCCGTCACGCTGATCACCCGCCCAGCCGCCTCGATGGTGGCGCCGGCGCCGGCAAACGTCACCTTCGGGGCAGGCGCGGCGCAATCGCTGCGCAGCACCGAGACGATCAAACCCCTCGCGCGCGCATTCTCGAACACAAATTTGTTCCAGTGATGGGGCCCGGCCGGCGTGGCCGGCGCCACCGGGTAACCCTCGCTCGCGGTCATCGCCAGTGCCTCGGGCGAGGCCACCATCCCGCACAGCTGCGCCGGCGCTATATCGGCCCGAAACCCCGCTGCCGTTCCGGACAGCGCGGCGCCGGTGTGCAGGTTGTACTCGTACTTGCGCGCCGCCACGCTATCGAGCTGGTCCACCGTGACCAGCGTCGACGGGCGGATGAACACCACCGTTCTGGTGGCGCGCGTGAGCGCCCCGCCATAGGCCGCTGCCGCTTCGCCGGTGGCCAGGTCGTAGCTTGCGCCCTGCACGAAGCGCGTCAGCCGGCCTGCCGCCGCGCGCTCGCCCAGCCCCGCGGCGCCGAGCGCCTGGCCGATGCCGCCGTCAAAGGTGATGGCATTGTGCGCGCGCGTCTGCTTGTAGTAGTTGCGCCAGTGCGGCGAGTTGTACGCGTCGTACACGCCACTGTCCATGGCCAGCACCTGGCCTTGCGCGACCATGACAAAGCTGTTCTGGTCCGCGTGCGAATGGTTGATCGAGCCGAATGGACTGCTCTTGAAATGCACTGAGGTGCGCTGGCGGTCGCCCAGCGCGCTGTGCATCGCGGCCCAGCCCACAGACGGGAACCACGCGCCGTTCGGCTGGCCCGCAGGCAGTGCGGCCTCGCCGCCATATTCGCGGGGACTGAGCAAGATGTGCAGGCGCGCGTAGTCTTCGCCGCTTTGCTGCCTGCCGTACCAGTGCGACAGCGCAGTGTCGGAGCGGTTCATGGTGGCCTTGCCCAGGCGCGCCCATTCTTCGGCGCGGTTGACTTCGGCGCCGTCGCCGAACACGCCGGCCGGCGTGCCAGGGGGCAGGGTGTAGGCGATAAAACGGGGGAACTGGGCCAGCCAGCTCTTGCCATAGAAGGGCACGCCAAGCACCCGTTCCACCAGGTCCCACATCAACTGCGATTCGCCGGCATCCCATTCGGCGTAGGTCGAACCGTTCGCAAAGCCGCCGTCGACGCCGCCCCACGGGCTCACGCTCGACACATAAGTCGACAAGATGGCGCGCAGCCACGGATCGAGTTCCGGCGTTTCGCCGCGCACGATCAGCAAGGCACCGATCAATTTGCCCAGCGCGTTAAAGGCGATCGCGTTTTCGGGAAACTGGCGCACCGTCTCGGCAGTCTTGAGCAAGCCGGCGTTGCCGCACACCCGGACGATATCAAGGACGCTCTTGCGCTCGGCGGCGGTCAGCTCGGCGTAGGCAAAATCATAGGCGAGGGCGTAGTACCAAACGTAGTCGCGCGTTTCGGCCACGTCGCCGCTGCAGGAGCGCGCCAGCACGGCCGGCGCAAACAAGTGCATCCGCCCGCGCATCTCCGCCAGGAACCACGGGTCGCGGGTGACGTACCAGGCCACCGCCGCTTCGGCCATGCCTTCCAGCAGCCGGTCCTGCTGCCACCAGCTGGCCATGCGCGTGCTGTCGCTGGCGGCCTCGATCTGCCCCTTGAGCGCGTCGCTCGCCAGGGTGACGCTATTGCGCTTGAGGTAGCCCGTCAACGCGGTAATCGACTTCAGCCGTTCAAGTTTTGTGGCCGCAACGATCTCGCGGTAATCGGCTTGTCCTTTAAACAAGCGCGGGTGGCCCATGACAATCTTGCTGGCATCAAAATTGTCGAGCGCCGCGTTCAGGCCCGATGCACTCAAGGCAAGTGCCGGATCGGCGGTGGTGGTTGCCGCAATCGCGGGCACGCCGCTGATGACCGTTGGCCGGGGCAGCCTGAACTGCGCCTGCGCCGGTCCGATTGCCTGTGCGATACACAAAATGGCAAGCGCCGCGCGTCGTTTGATCATGAAGCTCTTCCTCGGTCAAAATTTTCCAAGAAACATTATGCTCACAAGCGGCCTGTGTTTCGGTAGGCGCGTCGTCAATTCCCCATAACAGGCAACAGTTAAATATCTTTCTGCCATAGCAATACCAGCGCCATGCCGACGCTAAGGTCACAGGCCGCGAACCCAGCGGATTTTGGTGTAGATCAAACAAGTGACACAGCGCGCGGGCACACGCCAATGCGTTAACGTTTTCTTAACGTGTTCGGCGCCACGCTATTGCCACATCCCACCGCGAGGAGCGCGCAATGAACCAGCATGACACGATTTTTCGAGATGCCGATGCGGCGATTGCCGATTTCGATTTCGGCGAACGCACCACTGCGGTCTTTGACGACATGCTCGGGCGCAGCATTCCCATGTATGGCGAGCTGCAGCGCATGATCGGGGAAATCGCCGGCGAATTTGCGCACACCGGCAGCGGCGTGTATGACCTTGGCTGTTCCCGCGGCATCCCATTGGCCTCGCTGCGCGAAGGCGCGCGCGGCCGGCAAGGCGCCGTGGCTGGTCGGCGTGGACAATTCGCGCCCCATGCTCGATAAATGCCGCGATCGCTTCGCCGCCCTTGAGGAAGGCCAGCGCCCCACGCTGGTCGAGGCCGACCTGAATGCTTACCGGGGCATTCGCAACGCGTCCGTCGTTGTACTGGACCTGACGCTGCAATTCATCCGGCCCTTGCACCGCGAGCAGTTGATACGCCATATTGCCGACGCCTTGCATCATGACGGCGGCCTGATCCTGTGAAAAAGTGCTCAGCGCCGACACCCGGATCAACCGTGATTTCATCAAGTTTTACTACAACATGAAGCGCGCTAATGGCTACTCCGAAACCGAAATCGCGCGCAAACGCGAGGCACTTGAAAACGTGCTGATTTTTTACCGGCTGGAAGAAAACGTCGAGCTGCTGACCCGTAACGGCTTTCACGCCGCCGATACCTTTTTCCGGTGGTATAACTTTGCCTGCATCGTCGCCGTGAAAGGGGCGGCGGCGTGCTTTTAAGGCTCGGGAACCTCGTCTTCAGGCACCGCAACTGGCTCTTTCCGCTGGCGTTCGCGCTCGCACTCGGCTTGAGCGTGCCGCTGCGCCAGCCGCACCTGGCGCTGGCCGGCTGGCTGCTTGCGCTGTCTGGCCAGGCGCTGCGCATCGTCACCATCGGGCACGCCTACATTATCCGCGGCGGCAAAAGCCGGCGGGTGTACGCCGAAGGCGTGGTCGATACCGGCATGTTCGGCGCCTGCCGCAATCCGCTGTATGTGGCTAACCTGCTCATTGCGCTGGGGCTGGCGGTGGTGATCAACGCACCGGCTTTCTACGCGCTGTTCCTGCCGTTTATCGGCGTGGCCTACACCAGCATCGTCGCAGCGGAAGAAGACTATCTGCGCCAGCAGTTTGGGGAGCAGTACCTGGCCTACTGCCGGCGCGTGCCGGGCTGTGCTGGACCTGTGGCGACTACATGGCCTATGGGCAGTCAGCGCTGCCCGACCCGGCGCCCGTCTGGCTCGGGCTCGGGCTGTGGCTCATGCTGTATGCGGCCGTGCGCTTTGCCAAAAAAAGCGGTTACCTGCAAGCTTAGCGTCCTGGCTCTAAACGAGCAATGCCGCAAAATGGGCCAGCGTGCGCTGCTCGGCGAGGGCGGCAGCGTCGGCATTGAAGTGCTGGCCATTGACGCGCGCAAAAGCGTGGTCCTGGCCCGGATAGACGAACACCTGCACATTGTCGAGCGCTGCCGCGGCGGCGGCGATGACGTCCTGCGCCGGCTTGGGAATATACTGGTCGGCGCCGGCCAGGTGCATCATCAGCGGCGTGGACATGCCCGCAAGTTCGCCGACGAATTCATTGCTGCGCCCGCCGTAGTACGACACGGCAGCGTCCGGCGCGCAGCGGGTGGCCGTCAAAAACGTCAGCAGGCCGCCCAGGCAAAAGCCGACCACGCCAACCTTGCCGCTCACGCCAGGCAGCGTGCGCGCCACGGCCATGGTGGCGGCGACATCGGCCACGCCCTTGTCGACATCGAACCCCTGGTACAGCGCAAAGGCCTTGGCCCATTCTTCCTGGCTGGCGTCGGTCAGTTCAATGCCGCTTTCCTGGCGCCAGAACAGGTCGGGCGCGACCGCCACATAGCCGTGGGCGGCAAGCGCATCGCAATGGGCGCGGATATCGGCGTTGATGCCGAAGATTTCCTGGATGACGACAATGGCCGGCGCCGCTTTACCGGCAACTTGAGCGGGGTGCGCCACGTAGGCGCCAAAATTGCCGTCCGGTGTTTCGATCGTGATGTGTTCGTTCATGCCATTCCTTGCAGGTTGAGGTTTAAAACTGCTCGTCGGGACGCAGGTAGCGCCACTGGCCGACCGGCAGGTCGCCCAGCTTGACCTTGCCGATTCTAACGCGTTTCAGGCCAACGACTTTCAGGCCCACCATATCGCACATGCGGCGGATCTGGCGCTTCCTGCCTTGCTTGAGCGTGAAGCTGAGCTGGTCGTCGTTCTGCCAGCGCACTTTGGCCGGCAGCAGCGGTTTGCCATCCATCCAGAGGCCAAAACACAGCTTTTTCAGTTCCGACTCGGGCAGTTTGCCTTCCTTGGTATACTCCACGCGCACCAGGTATTCTTTTTCAATCGAGGTCTCTTCACCGATCAGCGTCTTGGCCACGCGCCCGTCCTGCGTGAGGATCAGCAAACCCACCGAATCGATGTCGAGCCGGCCGGCCGGCACCAGGCTGCGCAGCTGGGTGGGGTGAAACTGCTCGGGCGACGGATCTTCGGCCCAGCGGTTTTCCGGTTTGATCAGAGCGACTGCCGGCGTGTAGCCGTCTTCGGCCTGGCCGCTGACGAAACCCATCGGCTTGTTGATCATGACGGTCACGCGCTTGGATTGTTCGGCGGCGGCCTGGCGTTCGACCGTGATTTTCTGATGCGGCAGCACTTTGCTGCCCAGTTCGGAAATGATCTGGCCATCGACCCGCACCCAGCCGCGCGCGATCCATTCGTCCGCTTCGCGGCGCGAAGACAGGCCAAGCTCGGACATGCGCTTGGACAGGCGTACTAATTCAGTCATATTTGTTTCTTCTAAAAATTGCGTCTTCTAAAATTGCGTCTGCTGAATCAACTGCCAAAAACGCCGCCAACCATCAGACTTTGAGCGCTTCGAGCAAATCGGTTTCAAACTGGATCTGGTTGCGCGCATTATTGAGCACCGCGCCGTCCACCAGGAACACGTCTTCGACCCGCTCGCCGAGCGTCATGATCTTGGCCGTGTGCAGATTGATGCGGTAGCGCGTGAGGACGCTGGCGATCGCATACAGTAAACCCGTGCGGTCGTTGGCGGCGATCGAGAGCAGGTAGTACTGGCCGCGCTCATCGGGCCGCAGGTCCACCGTGGGCGTGATCGGAAAGGTGCGCGACAGGCGCGACAAGCGCCCGCGCGTGGGCGCCGGCAAAGGCGCCTGCGATGTGAGCAGCTGGCAGATTTCGTGTTCGATCAGGCTGATGATATCGCGGTAGCTCTTGGCAAAATTTTGCTCGGTCACCAAAAAAGTATCGAGCGCGTAACCGTGTTTGGTGGTGTGGATTTTCGCGTCCAGGATGCTGAAATTCTTGCGGTCGAAATAGCTGCAGATGCGCGCAAACAAATCGGGCTGGTCGCGCGTGTAGACGGCCACCTGCAAGCCTTCGCCAATCGGCGCCAGGCGGCATTTGACGACCGGGCGCTCGCCGTCCAAGCGGTCCCACAGCGAACGCGTTTGCCAGGCGATGTCGGAAGCGTCGTGGCGCAGGAAGTAAGCCATGTCGAGCTGGCTCCACAGCGCCTTGTGGGCGTCGGCCGGCAGTCCGTACAGGCGCAGCGTGGCCATCGCTTCTTGCTGCCGGTTTTTCAGTTCGCGGTCGGTCGAATGGGGTTCGCCGCCCAACACCCGCAAGGTGATGCGGTACAGGTCTTCGAGCAGCTTGGCTTTCCACGCATTCCACACTTTGGGGCTGGTGCCGCGGATGTCGGCCACTGTCAGCAGGTACAGCGCCGTCAGGTGGCGTTCATCCTTGACCACCTTGGCAAACGCCTCGATTACGTCCGGGTCCGACAGGTCGGTCTTTTGCGCCACGTGCGACATGGTCAGGTGGTTCTCGACCAGGAACACCACCAGCTCGGTGTCTTCGGAGCCGATCGCATGGTCTTCGCAAAACTGCGCGGCATCCACCGTGCCAAGCTTGGAATGGTCGCCGCCGCGGCCCTTGGCGATGTCGTGGAACAGCGCGCCCACGTACAGCAGCCAGGACTTGCGGAAGTTAGCGATCAGCTGGCTGCAAAACGGGTACTCGTGCGCGTGCTCGCTCATGGTAAAACGGCGCATGTTACGCACCACCATCATGATGTGCTGGTCGACGGTGTACACGTGGAATAGGTCGTGCTGCATCATGCCCACGATGCGCCGAAAGTTCGGCAGGTAGCGCCCCAGCACGCTGGTGTCGTTCATGCGGCGCAGCGCGTGCACCAGGCCCACGGGCGCCTGCAGGATGCGCAAAAAGAGGGCGCGGTTGACCGGGTCTTCGCGGAACTTGGCATCGATCTCGAAGCGCGCGTGCCACAGCGCGCGGATGGTGCGCGCTGTCATGCCCTTGATATGCGCGCGCTCGGTCATCAGCAAAAACACTTCGAGCACCGACGACGGCCGCGTGATGAACGTGTCGTCGCTGGCGATGTCGATAAAGCCGTTGACGTCATTGAAACGCTCGTTGATCGGCTCGGCCTCGTCGGACTGCGGGAACAGCTGCGCCTCGATATTTTGCAGCATGATGGTATTGAGCTGGGTGACCGTCTTGGCGGCCCAGTAGTAGCGCTGCATCAGGTACTCGCTGGCGCGGCGCATGTTGATGCCTTCGCCGGTCGCCTTCAGGCCGAACGTTTCGGCGATCGGGGTCTGGACGTCGAACACCAGGCGGTCTTCGCGCCGGTTGGCGTGCAGGTGCAGGCGGATGCGGATGTCCTTGAAGGCGCGCTCCTTTTCCATCAGCTGGCGCGCTTCGGTCTGGGTGATCAGGCCGCGCGTGGCCAGCTGGCTCCACGAGCTGGCCAGGCCGGCCGCCTTGGCCACCCACAGGATCACCTGCAAGTCGCGCAGCCCGCCCGGGCTTTCCTTGACGTTTGGTTCGAGCGAGAAGGCCGTGTCTTCATACTTGGCGTGGCGCAGGCGCATTTCGGCCGCCTTGGCGTGAAAAAACGCCTGCGGGTCGAGCGCGCGGTCGTAGCGGTCTTGCAGATTGGCGAACAGGGTAGCGTCGCCGATGACCAGGCGCGCTTCGAGCAGGCAGGTCTGGACCGTGATGTCGGTCTGCGATTCGCTCATGCATTCGTCGATGGTGCGGATGCTGTGGCCAATTTCCAGGCCCAGGTCCCACAGCATCTGGACCAGGTCTTCCAGCCTGGCCCGGGTCACGCTGTCGGCCGGTTGGCCGAGCAGGATCAGGAGGTCGACGTCAGAATACGGAAACAGTTCGCCGCGCCCGTAGCCGCCCACGCCCACCAGCGCCGTGTTGGCCGGCAGGCCGGCCAACTCCCAGGCCTCGGTCAGCACCGCGTCCACGCTCTGGCGCAGGCTGCGCAGCAGCTTTTCGGGCTTGCCTTCTTCCTTGAAGGCGGCAATCAGCGCCGCGCGCTCGGCCTTGAGGCGCTGCTTGAGCAGGTCGCGCGTTTCCTTCTTGAGCGCAGGGTCGGGCATCACGGCGGGCATCGCGGCGGGCATGAGCGTGGACATGCGTCAGGCGGCAACTGCGGCAGCTTCCTTGATAAAGGCGGGCGGCGGCGGCGAGCCGGCCGACAGCGTGAGCACTTCGTAGCCGGTTTCGGTGACGAGGATGGTGTGCTCCCACTGGGCCGAGATGCTGCGGTCCTTGGTTTTCACGGTCCAGCCGTCGTTCATCATTTTAATGTCGCGCCGGCCGGCGTTGATCATCGGTTCGATGGTGAAGATCATGCCCGCTTCCAGGCGCTCGAGCGTGCCGGGGCGGCCGTAGTGCAGCACCTGCGGCTCTTCGTGAAAGACCGTGCCGATGCCATGGCCGCAAAATTCGCGCACCACGCTGTAACCGTTCTTTTCGGCATGCTGCTGGATCACGTGGCCGATGTCGCCCAGGTGCGCGCCCGGCTTGACCTTGGAAATGCCCAGCCACATGCACTCATAGGTGACCTCGGACAGGCGCTTGATGAACGGTTTGGGCTCGCCAACCAGGAACATGCGGCTATTGTCGCCGTGGTAGCCGTTCTTGATGACGGTGATGTCCAGGTTGACCGAATCGCCATCCTTGAGCACCTTGTCGCCGGGAATGCCGTGGCAGATGACGTCGTTGACGGAGGTACAGATGGCCTTGGGGTAGGGCGTGTAGCCCTGCGGGCAATAGTTGAGCGGCGCGGGGATCGATCCTTGCACGTTGACCATGTATTCATGGCACAAGCGGTCCAGTTCGCCAGTGGTAATGCCCACTTTGACGAACGGGGTGATGTAGTCGAGCACTTCGGAACCAAGCCGGCCGGCAACGCGCATGCCTTGGATGTCGGCGGGGGTTTTGATCGAGATGGTGTCTGGCATAGTGAGCAATCGGCAGGAAAGCGGTAGCGGTGAGCGGTAGCGGTGAGCGGTAGGGGTGAGCGCAGACGGGTCGGGCACGACCTGGCGCGTCACGGTATGCTGCCATTATAAGGGAAGTGGAAATCGGGCGCGTGATCGTCGCTTCCGCCGCATCGTTTTAGCGACCTTGTGACTGCGCAGTTATCGCGGGTCGGCAACTGGAAAATCCTCACCACATCGTCCACGCGCACGCTAGGGCGGCTGGCCGCTTAGGCGCGGCGGCGGGACGCGGGCGGCGCCAGCGACAGCCGCGGCGAGCGCGACGGACTCGCAAAGGCCGACGCCCCATGCGACGAGATTGTAAACACCGACACCAGCTCGGTCAGGCTCTGCGCCTGTTCCTGCAGCGCGCCGGCCGCCGCTGCCGCCTCTTCGACCAGCGCCGCGTTCTGCTGGGTGACCTGGTCCATCTGCGCCACCGCTTCGTTGATCTGGTCGATCCCCTGGCTCTGCTCCTGGCTGGCCGCAACGATTTCGGTCATGACGTCCGTCACCCGCGCCACGCTGTTGACAACATCGCTCATGGTGGTGCCGGCCTGGGTGACCAGCCGGCTGCCGGTGGCCACGTGCCCGACCGAGTCGACGATCAAGACCTTGATTTCCTTGGCCGCCGCAGCCGAGCGCTGGGCCAGGTTGCGCACCTCGGCGGCAACGACGGCAAAGCCGCGCCCCTGTTCGCCAGCGCGCGCCGCTTCCACGGCCGCATTCAAGGCCAGGATGTTGGTCTGGAACGCGATGCTGTCGATCACGCCGATAATGTCCGATATCTTCCTTGACGACGCGTCAATCGCGCTCATGGTCGCGATCACTTGCGAGACCACGGCGCCGCCGCGGCCGGCCGTTTCCGACGCCGCCAGTGCCAGCGCATTGGCTTGACGCGCGTTGTCGGCATTTTGCTTGACGGTCGAGGCGAGCTCCTCCATTGACGCGGCCGTTTCCTCAAGCGAGCTGGCTTGTTCTTCGGTGCGGGCCGACAAGTCCAGGTTGCCGGCGGCAATTTGCGCGGAGGCGGTGGCAATCATGTCGGTTCCCTCGCGTACTTTGCCGACGATCTTGGTCAGGCTCGCATTCATGGTGCCCAGCGCGTTGAGCAGCTTGCCCGTTTCCTCGCGCGTGTGCACCTCGACACTGCCGGTCAGGTCGCCGGCGGCTACGGTTTCGGCCAGCGCCACTGCCTGGTTGATCGGGCGCGTGATGCTGCCGTTGACATACAGGGCAACGCCGAGCGCGGCCAGTGCGGCGAGCGTGGCGACCCAGAACATGCGCTGGCGAGCGAGGGTGGTGGCGCTGCGGCCATCCTTGACACTCTGGGCGGCGATTTGCTGGTTGAGCGCGACGATCCGGTTCAGCGTAGCCTCCGCCTTGCTGAACAAGGGCGTGCTGGCGTAATATTGCGACAGGAAATCGGCAAACAGCGTCCCCTGCTGCTCGGCTGTCGTGGCAGCGCCAAGGGCGCCGATTGCCGCGCCCAGCCGGGCGTCGGCGCTTTTCCAGCTGTTCCATTCAGCGACGAACTGCTTCCACAAGATGGCCTCCTCGGCCGTTTGCGGCAGCGGCTCGTAGGTGCTCCATCCTTCTGCAGCATTGGTCCAGGCCGCTTTGCGCTGCTCGGCCACCGCGCCAAATTCCTTGGCCGCGTCAAGTTGGCCTTGCAGGGCCAGCGTGGCCAGCGTGGCCGCCTTGACCGCGGTCTGCGCTTCGCTCAGCGTCAACAGGCCGTCAATCGATGGCAGGCGAACCGTGCCCACTTTCTCCAGCGCGTCGCTCACTTTGCCGATGCCCGCGTTTCCCATCAAGCCTACGATGGTCATGGCGAGCAGCATAATGCCGAGAAGGGTCAGCAGCTTGAATTTGATGGGGAGATTGTTGAACATTGGCGCACTTTCACGGTAAATACCAGGATCAGTCAATCATGTTAGCCGACCTCCATGTTGAATAATCCTTGTCACGCGGAAAATTGCGCAGATTGTTGGAATACGAGAACAAACTTGCTGAGAGGGTATGCCCGGCTGGCGTGGTGGCCGTGCGAGGCGTGCTCAACTAATGCACCAAAGGCAATATTCTGTCAGGCGCGTCGGCAGGCACCGCTTGAAACTTTCTCTGATTACGGTTAGAATATTGGGTTGCTTGAATTCGCTTTCGAGCAATGAAGCAACGTCGTTTCACTATTTTTGTCAAATCGCGAGTCCGGTCGCAAAGGGTGCCCTAGAGGTGACTGACCGGATTCCAGACCCAACCCTGGAGAAATACATGTCCGTAACAATGCGTGAAATGCTGGAAGCCGGTGTCCACTTCGGTCACCAAACCCGTTTTTGGAATCCAAAAATGGCCCCGTTCATCTTCGGTCACCGCAACAAGATCCACATCATCAACTTGGAAAAGACGATGGGTATGTATCAAGAAGCGATGAAGACGATCAAGCAGGTCGCAGCGAGCCGCGGCACCATCCTGATGGTCGGCACCAAGCGCCAGGCGCGCGAGATCATCGCTGCTGAAGCGGCCCGCGCCGGCGTGCCTTTCGTCGACCAGCGCTGGTTGGGCGGCATGCTGACCAACTTCAAGACCATCAAGACCTCGATCAAGCGCCTGAAGGACATGGAAGCCCAGATCGAAGACGGTTCGGTCGAGAAGCTGTCGAAAAAAGAAGGCCTGATGTTCGAACGCGAAATGATCAAGCTGCAAAAAGCCATCGGCGGCATCAAGGACATGGGCGGCGTTCCTGACGCAATCTTCGTCGTTGACGTCGGCTACCACAAAGGTGCGATCACCGAAGCTGGCAAGCTGGGCATTCCGGTCATCGGCATCGTCGACACCAACCACTCGCCAGAAGGCGTGACCCACGTCATTCCAGGCAACGATGACTCGTCCAAAGCCATCATGCTGTACGCCCGCGGCGTCGCGGATGCCATCCTGGAAGGCCGCGCCAGCGCCTCCAACGAAGTAGCCGACATGGTCAAGTCGTCGGATGAGTTCGTCGAAGTTTCCGAGCAAGCTTAAATTCTCCGGCAGCCTCGCAGCTGCCGCGGCAATCAAAAGGGGTAGCGTCTGCTCCCCTTTTTTTTAAACAGAATACGTACTAATTTAGGAGAAACACATGGCAGCGATTACAGCAGCGATGGTAGGCGAACTGCGTGCAAAGACCGACGCACCGATGATGCAGTGCAAAAAAGCGCTGACCGAAGCAGAAGGCAACATGGAGCGCGCCGAAGAAATCCTGCGCGTGAAACTGGGCACCAAGGCTGGCTCGGCCGCCACCCGCATCACCGCCGAAGGCGTGGTCGCGATCTACCTGAAAGACGGTGTTGGCGCGCTGGTGGAAATCAACAGCGAAACCGACTTCGTTGCCAAGAACGATGACTTCCTAGCGCTGGGCAACAATGCCGCCCGCCTGGTTGCGGAGAATAACCCGGCCGACGTTGCCGCCCTGATGGCTTTGCCACTCGACGGCAAGACGCTGGAGGAGGTGCGTACTGCCTTGATCGGCAAAATCGGCGAGAATATGACAATCCGTCGTTTCAAGCGCTTTGAAACCACCGCCAAGCTCGCGTCCTACATGCACAATGCCCGTATCGGCGTGCTGGTCGAATTCGACGGTGCTGACGAGCAAGTCGGCAAGGACCTGGCCATGCACATCGCTGCCATGAAGCCGGTGTCGCTGTCGTCGGACCAGGTGCCTGCCGAGCTGATCGAAAAAGAGCGCTCGGTCGCCGCCCTCAAGGCACAAGAAGATGCAGACAAAGCCATTGCTGAAGGCAAGCCGGTGCAGTCCGCTGAAATCCTGGCCAAGCGCCTGGAAGGCTCGATCCAGAAGTACCTGAAAGAAGTGTCGCTGCTGAATCAGATGTTCGTCAAGAACGACAAGCAGTCGATCGAGCAGATGCTCAAAGCAAACAACACCACCGTGAAAGCATTCACGATGTATGTGGTTGGCGAAGGCATCGAGAAGAAGCAAGATAACTTTGCAGCAGAAGTTGCAGAGCAAATTGCTGCTTCCAAGCAGTAAGCAAGCGGTAAGAAGCAAAGCGGGCCGGAAGGCCCGTTTTTTTAATGCAGGCAAGATGCATGCAAGATGCGCGCGTTATGCACGCTTAATGCACGCTTAATCCTGACCCTGCAGAATCACCCGAATACACACTGTCATTTATTGGAGCCCTGCACATGTCGAAACCAGCCTACAAACGCGTACTTCTGAAACTGTCCGGCGAAGCGCTGATGGGCGACGATGCGTACGGCATCAACCGCGCCACCATCGAGCGCATGGTCGCCGATGTCGCGGAAGTGGCCAAGGCGGGCGTCGAAATCGCAGTCGTCATTGGCGGTGGCAACATCTTCCGCGGCGTGGCGCCGGGCGCCCAGGGCATGGACCGCGCCACCGCCGACTACATGGGCATGCTGGCCACCGTCATGAACGCGCTGGCACTGGCCGACGCCATGCGCCACGTGGGCATTACCGCGCGCGTGATGTCCGCCATTGCCATCGAGCAGGTGGTCGAGCCCTACGTGCGTCCCAAGGCGCTGCAGTACCTGGAAGAGGGCAAGGTCGTCGTGTTTGCCGCCGGCACCGGCAACCCGTTCTTCACCACCGATACGGCCGCCGCCTTGCGCGGCGCCGAGATCAGCGCCGAGATCGTGTTAAAGGCAACCAAGGTTGACGGCGTCTACACCGCCGATCCTAAAAAAGATCCGAACGCGACCCGCTACGAGACCATCACGTTCGACGAAGCCATTTCCAAGCACCTGCAGGTGATGGACGCGACCGCGTTTGCCCTGTGCCGCGACCAGAAGCTGCCGATCAAGGTGTTTTCCATCGTCAAGCCGGGCGCGCTGATGCGGGTCGTCATGGGCGAAGACGAAGGCACGCTGGTTCACGTTTAATCATTTCACGCTGCATTTCAGTTTTATTATTTCAGCATCATTTCAAAGCACGAGCTAGAGGAGAGCAGCATGACTATCGCTGACGTCAAGAAGAACACGCAAGAACGCATGACCAAGTCGATCGAGACCCTCAGGGCCGACCTGGCCAAGGTCCGCACGGGCCGCGCCCACCCCGGCATCCTGGACCACATCATGGTCGAGTACTACGGTTCGCCGACGGCGCTGTCGCAAGTGGCCAACGTCACGCTGATCGATGCGCGCACCATCGGCGTGCAACCGTTTGAAAAGAAGATGGCCGCCGTCATCGAACGCACCATCCGCGACTCCGACCTGGGCTTGAATCCGTCGTCGCAAGGCGACATGATCCGCGTGCCGACCCCGGCCCTGACCGAAGAGCGCCGCAAGGAAATGGTCAAGCTGGTCAAGAGTGAAGCGGAAGACGCTAAAATTGCCATTCGCAATATCCGGCGCGATGCCAACGAATCGTTCAAAAAGCTGGCCAAGGACAAGGCGTGCTCCGAGGACGACGAGCGGCGCGCGGTCGACGACATCCAGAAGGTGACGGACAAGTTCATTATCGATGTCGACAAGATGGTGGCAGAAAAAGAAAAAGAAGTATTGACCGTGTAGCGCGGCAAGGCATGCGTCCCCGTGGCGCATGCCGGGTGTGCACTGGGTAAGTTGTAACAATTCACACAAAACGCATACCCAGCGCATACGTTTTTTTTAAACTGGCGGTTTCATCCCTGGTTTATCGAGTCTGGATTTATGATATTTAAAAGTTCGACCAAAGCAGTACCGGAAGTGGGCGCCGTTCCGCGCCACGTTGCCATCGTCATGGATGGGAACGGCCGCTGGGCGACCAAGCGCTTCCTGCCGCGCGTGGCCGGCCACGTCAAGGGTGTCGACACGGTGCGCGACATGGTTGAAGCGTGCGCGCTGCGCGGCGTCGAATACCTGACCCTGTTCGCTTTTTCGTCCGAAAACTGGCGCCGCCCCGAAGAAGAAGTCTCGCTGCTGATGCGCCTGTTCGTGACGGCGCTGGAGCGCGAAGTGTCCAAGATGCACGCCAATAACATCCGCCTGAAGGTCGTTGGCGATTTGTCGCGCTTTGACGCCAAGCTGCAGGAAATGATCGCCAATGCCGAGCGCCGCACCGCCAACAACACGGCGCTGGTGCTGACGGTGTGCGCCAACTATGGCGGGCGCTGGGACATCATGCAGGCCACCAGCAAGATGATCGCGGCCAACCCGGGCGTGACGCAATTTACCGAAGACCAGCTGGCCGAACACCTGGCCATGGCGTACGCGCCCGAGCCGGACCTGTTCATCCGCACCGGTGGGGAAGAGCGCATCTCCAACTTCCTGCTGTGGCAATTGGCCTATTCCGAGTTTTACTTCACCGATACCTACTGGCCCGATTTTTCCCCGGCCGCGCTCGATGAAGCCATCGCGTCGTACCGCAGCCGCGAGCGCCGCTTCGGCCGCACGGGCGACCAACTAGCCGAAAAGAAGACCTGATGCTCATCACCCGGATTATCACCGCTGTCGTTTTGCTCGTCATCCTGCTGGCGGTACTGTTCGGGGGCTATTATCCGGCGTTCGTGGTCGTCATCCTCGCTTTCCTGATGGCCGCCGTGACCGAGGCGTTCCAGCTGTTCGGGCGGCCCCGCAAGCAGGCCGCCCTGGTGGCCGTATTCTGGGTCGCAGCCTTTGCGTTTGCCTTCCTGTACAAGGACAACGCGCCGCTCAAGTTCTGGTTCGCGCTCTGTTCGGCCATCTGGCTGCTGCGCTTCGTCCCCGGTTTGGCGACCGGCTTGCCGCCGCTTGAAGGCGGGCGCAATACCATGCTTGGCCTGCTTTACGCGATCACCATCCTGGCCAGTTTCGCCGCCATCGTCATGTTCTTCA
Organism: Massilia sp. TSP1-1-2; assembly: GCF_049896185.1. Classification (NCBI taxonomy): domain Bacteria; kingdom Pseudomonadati; phylum Pseudomonadota; class Betaproteobacteria; order Burkholderiales; family Oxalobacteraceae; genus Massilia; species Massilia sp. TSP1-1-2. The sequence continues at coordinate 29,358 of NZ_JAFCTU010000002.1, read as the reverse complement.
AGGTCTCGGCCGTGTACCTGCTGTCGGTCCTGGCGCTGGTCTGGATCGCCGACATCTTTGCCTACTTTTCCGGCAAAGCCTTCGGCAAGCGCAAGCTGGCGCCGTCCATTTCCCCCGGCAAGTCGTGGGAAGGCGCGATCGGCGGCGGCATTGCGGTGCTGCTGATCTCGACCCTGGTGATCCTGTTCGGCGGCCCGTACCTGGCCGACACCTTCGTCGTCAAGCTGCACGCGTCGATGGGCTGGCTGGCCACGCTCGCGATCCTGACCGTGATCACCGCGGCCAGCATTGTCGGCGACCTGGTCGAGTCCCAGCTCAAGCGCCGCGCCGGCGTCAAGGACAGCAGCAAGCTGCTGCCGGGCCATGGCGGCGTGCTTGACCGGATCGACGCCCTGATTCCCGTCCTGCCGCTGGCCGCACTGATTCACACGGTGCTGTAAGGAGCGATATGCAACGCATTACGATACTTGGCGCGACCGGCTCGATCGGCGTGTCCACGCTGGACGTGCTGGCGCGCCATCCCGATAAATACCAGGTGTATGCGCTCTCGGCCCATAGCCGGGTCGAGCAACTGGCCGCCCAGTGCGTGCAGTTTCGTCCCGCGCGCGCGGTCGTTGGCAGCGCCCAAGCGGCGCAGCGCCTCACGCAGTTGCTGGCCGCTGCCGGCGTGCGCACCGAAGTGGACTATGGCGAACGAGCGCTGTGCGCGATTGCGTCCAGCACCCAGGTTGACACCGTGATGGCCGCCATCGTTGGCGCCGCAGGTCTTGCGCCCGCGCTGGCCGCCGCGCTGGCCGGCAAAAAAATTCTGCTGGCGAACAAGGAAGCGCTGGTCATGTCCGGCCAGCTGTTCATGGACGCGGTGCACGACAACGGCGCCACGCTGCTGCCGATCGACAGCGAGCACAATGCGATTTTTCAGTCGCTGCCCCAGTCCTACCAGCGCTCGCCGGCGGCGGCCGGCGTTGCCAAAATCGTGCTGACCGCTTCCGGCGGCCCGTTCCTCAAGCGCGCCGTGGAAACGCTGGAACACGTCACGCCCGACGAAGCCTGCAAACACCCGAACTGGGAAATGGGCCGCAAGATCTCGGTCGACTCGGCTACGATGATGAACAAGGGCCTGGAAGTGATCGAGGCGCATTGGCTGTTCGGCGCGCCCGCCGCGCTGATCGAAGTCGTGATCCATCCGCAAAGCGTGATCCATTCGATGGTGTCGTATGTCGACGGCTCCGTGATTGCCGAACTGGGCAACCCGGACATGCGCACCCCGATCGCCCACGCGCTCGCGTTCCCGGACCGGATTGCATCGGGAGTGGCGCAGCTCGACCTGACCGTCATTGGCACGCTGCAGTTTGAAAAACCTGATTTTGCCCGCTTTCCCTGCCTGGCGCTCGCCTTCGAGGCTTTGGCCGCCGGCGGCACCGCCCCGGCGCTGCTGAACGCCGCCAACGAGGTGGCGGTGCAAGCCTTCCTGGATACGCGCATCGGTTTTCGCGACATCGACCGGGTGATTGCACGCGTGATGCACGAAAACGACCATGGCCCGGCCGGCAGCATCGATGCCGTCATGGCGCAAGACGCGCGCGCGCGCGCGGCCGCGCATGCCATCGTAAAGGCGATTGCAAGATGACCCAGCTTTTCTACCTGTTCGCGTTTTTGCTCTCCATCGGGCCTTTGATCATTTTCCACGAACTTGGCCACTATCTGGTGGCGCGCCTGTGCGGGGTGAAGGTGCTGCGCTTTTCAGTCGGCATGGGCAAAATCGTCTGGTCGCGCCGTTTTGGTCGCGACGGAACCGAGTGGGCCATTTCCCTCTTGCCCATCGGCGGCTACGTCAAGATGCTCGACAACCGCGACCCGGAAACGGCCGCCAAAACGCCTGAAGACGCGCAGCGCGAATTTACCGGCAAGAGCGTCTGGCGCCGCATCGCCATTGTCGCTGCGGGGCCGGTGTTCAACTTTATTTTGGCCATCGCCATCTTTGCCGGTCTGTTCATGCACGGCATGCCTGACATGTCGACCCGCCTGCGCTTCATGCCCGAAACGGCGGCCGTGTTCCAGGCCGGCGTGCGCGGCGGCGACCAGGTATTGGCGGTCAACGGCGCGCCGGTCGCCGGCTGGACCGATCTGCGCTGGGAAATCATGCGCGTGGTGATGGACAAGAGCGCCTTGCGCCTGGATCTGGCCCAGTCGGGTGGGGCGCGCTACACGGCCAGCGTGCCGGTCGCCACCGTCGCCGGCCTGAATGTGGAAGGCGACTTTTTGGGCGCGCTGGGCCTGGTCCCGCACCACTCGCAAGCGGTGCTGGGCAAGCTGGCCGACGGCCCGGCCAGCAGCGCCGGCCTGCGCGAAGGCGACGTCATCGCCGCCATCGGCGGCAAGAGCGCGCGCGACTCGCAGGACGTGGTCGAGATGGTGCGCGCCTCGCAAGGTGCGCCGATCATCATGGATGTGGTGCGCGGCGGCGCGCCGGTATCGGTCACGGTCACGCCGGTACAAGATCCGGCCAGCAAGCAGTTCCAGATCAAGGCGGCCCTGTCGTCGCAGCCGGAAACGGTGACGGTCGCGGTCGGCCCGATAACAGCCGTTGGCAAGGCTGCGCGCAAGACCTGGGAGACGAGCGCGCTGACGCTCAAAATGCTCGGCAAGATCATCACCGGCAAGGCATCGCTGAAAAATATCACCGGTCCCGTGACGATCGCCGAGTATGCCGGCAAGACGCTGAGCCTCGGACCAATCGAATTTATCGGCTTCATTGCCTTCATCAGCATCAGCCTTGGGGTGATGAATCTGTTACCAATTCCAGTTCTGGATGGTGGCCATTTGCTGTATTATTCGCTGGAAGTTTTGACCGGCCGCCCCTTGCCGGAGCGCTTTATCGATTTTGCGCAGCGTGCGGGCGTGGTCATGCTGGTGATGTTAATGTCGCTGGCCCTCTTCAACGACGCGATGCGGCACCTGTAGCACGCACTTCGCCTATGTCGAACCCATATGTATGTAGTCCACATGATTGACCATTGATTTAGCCAATGAAATTACAAACTGAACGTCATGCCGCCCCTTTCTTTCGCCGCAGCCTAGTCTGCGCCGCCGTCCTGGCCCTGTGCGCAGGCCAAGCGCTTGCAGTCAATCCCTTCGTCGTCAAGGACATCCGCGTCGAAGGCATCCAGCGCATCGAAGCAGGCACCGTCTTTAGCTACCTGCCGGTGCGCGTGGGCGAGACCTTCGACGACGCCAAGGGCATTGCCGCCATCAAGGCGCTGTACGCACTGGGTTTTTTCAAGGATGTGCGCCTGGAAGAAGAAAACGGCGTGCTGATTGTCTTCGTTGAAGAGCGTCCCGCCATTTCGACGGTCGACTTCACCGGCACCAAGGAATTTGAAAAAGACGTGTTGATCAAGGCGCTCAAGGAAATTGGCGTTGGCGACACCAAGACGTTCGACAAGTCCTCGGTCGACCGCGCCGAGCAAGAGCTCAAGCGCCAGTACCTGTCGCACGGCCTGTACGGCGTGAAGATCACGACCACCGTCACGCCGATCGAGCGCAACCGCGTCACCGTCATGTTCAATGTGGACGAGGGCGAGATGGCCCGCATCCGCCAGATCAGCATCGTGGGCAACAAAAAGTTTTCTGACAAAGAATTGCGTCAGTTGCTTCAATTAAATACCAAGGGCTGGTTCAGCTGGTACACCAAGGCCGACCAGTACTCCAAGACCAAGCTGACCGGCGACATTGAAGCGATCAAGTCGTTTTACCTGAACCGCGGCTACCTTGAAGCGAACGTGGAGTCGACCCAGGTCGCCATCACGCCGGACAAAAAAGACATTTACCTGACGATCAACATCAGCGAAGGCGAGCAGTACAAGGTTGCCGGCATCAAGCTCGAAGGCGAAATGTTCGGGCGCGAGGACGAGCTCAAGTCGCTGATCCTGCTGCGCAAGGGCAGCATTTATTCAGGCGAACTGCTTACCGAAAGCAACAAGCGCATTTCGGACCGGATGGGCACCTTCGGCTACGCCTTTGCGAACGTCAACGCCAACCCGGAGATCGACCGCGACAAGCGCGAAGTGACGTTCACCTTCATGATCGACCCGGGCAAGCGCGCCTACGTGCGCCACATGAACATCGCCGGCAACAACGTCACGCGCGATGAAGTCATCCGCCGCGAATTCCGCCAGTTCGAGGGTTCCTGGTACGACGGCAACAAGATCAAGCTCTCGCGCGACCGCGTCGACCGCCTTGGCTACTTCAAGGACGTCACGATCGACACGCCTGAAGCGGCCGGCACGTCCGACCAGGTCGACGTCAACCTGACGGTCGTTGAAAAGCCAACCGGTAACGTCACGCTGGGCGGCACCTTTTCGCAGGCGGAAAAGTTCGCCTTCAACGCGGGCATCCAGCAGGCCAACTTCGCCGGCAGCGGCAACACGGTCGGCTTTGAAATCAATACCAGCAAGTACAGCCGCACCATCGCGCTGTCGCAGACCAATCCGTATTTTACCGACGACGGCATTCAGCAATCGTTCGAGCTGTTCAGCCGCAGCAGCAAACCGCCTGCGCTCAATATCGGCAGCTACAGGGTCAAGCAAAATGGCGGCCGCCTGAACTATGGCGTACCGTTCTCCGAAAACGATATCGTCTTTTTCGGCGCGGGTTTGGAACGCACCACCATCATCACCGACAGCGACAGCCCGGTGCGCTTCCTGCAATATGTGACGCAGGTGACGGGCGACCCGAGCGGCGTCGGCCGGGCCAACACCAATGCCATTCCGCTGACGGCGGCCTGGTCGCGCGACAGCCGCGACAGTGCCGTGACGCCATCGTTCGGCCGCTACCAACGCGCCAATCTTGAAGTGGACATACTGGGCGACATCAAATACTATCGCGCCGTCTACGAGCAGCAGTGGTATCGTCCGCTGTCGCGCCTGGTGACACTGGCGCTCAAGGGCGAAATCGATTATGGCCATGGCTTGCGCGGCAATCCGTATCCGATTTTCAAGAACTTTTACGGCGGCGGCATCGGTTCGGTGCGCGGCTACCTCAGCTCCTCGCTCGGCGTGCTCGACAACCGGGGCGACGCCCTGGGCGGCGCCACCCGCGTGATTGGTAATGCTGAATTGCAACTGCCATTCCCGGGCGGCGGACCCGACAAGAGCTTGCGCTGGTTCGGGTTTCTCGACGGCGGCCAGGTCTACCAGGAAGGCCAGCGCATCCGCGCCAACGAGCTGCGTTTTTCGACCGGCCTGGGCGTGTCCTGGATTTCCCCGGTCGGACCACTCAAGTTGAGTTATGCTAAGCCCTTGAATGCAAAACCGGGCGACCGCGTCGAGCGCTTCCAGTTCCAGATGGGCACCGGCTTCTAATTTGGACCTTTGATCGGTACGATCGTTTGACGAGAGAAAAGCGGAGAACTATGTTAAAAACCTTGACTGCCTCGTGGCCCAAGCAGCTTGCGCTGCTGGCCCTGTGCGCATGCTCGCTGGCGCATGCGCAAAACGCGCCGAGCAGGATCGGTTTCGTTTATACCGAGCGCCTGATGACCGAATCGAAGCTGGCCAAGGCGGCAGACGCCAAGATCGAAGCGGAGTTCTCCAAGCGCCAGAAAGCGATCCAGGATACGATCGCCCGCTTCAAGACCATGTCCGACAAGTTCGACGGCGAGGCGGCCAGCCTGGCCGAGCCCGAGCGCACGCGCCGCGCGCGCGAGCTGATCGACATGGACAAGGACGTGCAGCGCACCCAGCGCGAGTTCCGCGAAGACCTCATCCAGCGCAAGAGCGAAGAGCGGGCCAGCATTGCGGCCAAGGCGTACAAGCTGCTCGAACAGATCGCCGAACAGGAAAAGCTCGACATCATTTTGCAGGAATCGATCTGGGTCAGTTCCCGCATCGACCTGACCGACAAGGTGATCAAGCTGCTGGACAAGTAAAGCTGCACCGGCAGGTGCCGTCATCATTTTTACCACCACACGAAAGACCAGCATGGGCACTCGACTAGGTGAATTGGTCGACCGCTTGGGCGGTCAGCTGGCGGGCGATCCGAATACGCAAGTGAGCGCAATTGCGCCGCTGTCGGAAGCCGGCGCCTCGCACCTCAGCTTTCTGAGCAATAGCAAAATGCGCGCCCAGGCCGCGCTAAGCGGCGCCGCAGCGCTCATTTTGTCGAGCGCGGACGACGAAGTCGTGGGCGCGACGTTTCAAGGCGCGCGCATCGTCACCAACAATCCCTATGCGTATTTTGCCCGCGCGGCGCAGTATTTCGCCGCGCTGGACGCGTTTGTTCCGCTGGCCGGCGTCGCCCCTTCGGCCAGCGTGGCGCCGCTTGCCGTGGTTGCTGCCAGCGCCCACGTCGGGCCGCACGTGACGATCGAAGACGGCGCGCAGATAGGCGAGGGCGCCGTGATCGACGCCGGCTGCTTTATCGGGCGCGGCGCCGTCATTGGCGAAGGCACGCACCTGTTTGCCAACGTAACGTTCCACGCGCGCTGCCAGATCGGCGCGCGCGGCATCATCCACTCGGGCGCGGTGATCGGTACCGACGGCTTCGGCTTTGCCAACGAGGGCGGCGTCTACATCAAGATCCCGCAGACCGGGCGCGTGATGATCGGCGACGACGTCGATATCGGCGCCAACACCACGGTCGACCGGGGCGCGCTGGCCGACACCATCCTCGAAGACGGCGTCAAGCTCGACAACCAGATCCAGATCGGCCACAACTGCGTGATCGGCGCGCATACGGCAATGGCCGGCTGCGTGGGCGTGGCCGGCAGCGCCAAGATCGGCAAGTACTGCACCTTTGGCGGCGCGGCGATGGTGCTCGGGCACCTGACGATCGCCGACCATGTGCATATTTCGTCGGGCAGCATGGTCTCGCGCTCGATCCTCGAAGCGGGGCAGTACACAGGATTTTATCCACTGGCGAAAAACGCCGAGTGGGAAAAAAGTGCGGCTATCGTTCGCAATCTGGCGGCCATGCGGGACAAGATCCGCACGCTGGAAAAAACTCTCAAGACACTGACAGAACAAAAAAATGACAACTAACGACACCAGCAACGCCACCAACAACGGCAACAACAGCAAAACCCTCGACATCTGCCAGATCAAGGCGCTGCTGCCGCATCGCTACCCGATGCTGCTGGTGGACCGCGTGCTGACCTGGGAAGCGAACCAGTCGATCACGGCGATCAAGAACGTGACGGCCAACGAAGAGTTTTTCAACGGCCACTTCCCGCACAAGCCGGTCATGCCGGGCGTGTTGATGATTGAAGCGCTGGCCCAAACGGCCGCGCTGCTGTCGTTTTTGACCATGGGCGTCTCGCCCGACGAGAATTCGGTCGTGTATTTTGTCGGCATCGACAATGCGCGCTTCAAGCGCCCGGTGGGCCCCGGCGACCAGCTCAAGATGGATGTCAAGATCGTGCGCACCTCGCGCGGCATCTGGAAGTATTCGGCCGTCGGTTCGGTCGACGGCGCCATCGCGCTCGAAGCTGACTTGATGTGCACCATCCGCAGCACGGTCGACGCGAGCCAGCCAGCGGGGGCGTGATGGCAAAGATCCACCCCACCGCGATCGTCGATCCGCAGGCGCAGCTCGACTCGAGCGTTGAAATCGGCGCTTTCACCATCGTCGGCGCGCATGTCTCGATCGGCGCCGGGACCGTGGTCGGGCCGCACGTGGTCATCGAAGGCCATACGACGATCGGCAGGGACAACAAGTTCTTCCAGTTCTCGTCGATTGGCGCGGCGCCCCAGGATAAAAAATGGAACGGCGAGCCGACCCGGCTGGAAGTGGGCGACCGCAATACGGTGCGCGAATTTTGCACCTTCAATACCGGCACCGCGCAAGACCAGGGTGTCACGCGCCTGGGTAACGACAACTGGATTTCGGCCTACGTCCACCTGGCGCATGACTGCCAGGTTGGCAGCAACACGATTTTCTCGAACAATGCGCAGCTGGCCGGGCACGTGGAAGTGGGCGACTGGGCCATTTTGTCGGGCTACGCCGGCGTGCACCAGTTCTGCAAGATCGGCGCGCATGCCTTTATCGGCATGTACACCAGCCTGACACAGGATGTGCCGCCGTTCGTGCTCGTCTCGGGCAACCCGGCCGGCGCGCGCGGCGTGAATATTGAAGGCATCAAGCGGCGCGGCTTCACCCGCGCGCAAATCGACGCCATCCGCGCCGCCTACAAGAGCATCTACCGCAACGGCCTCACGCTCGAAGAAGCCCGCGCCGCGCTGGCGGTGCAGCAGCAAGAGGGCGGCGAAGGCGCCGCCGATGTGGGCGCCATGCTGGACTTTTTAGGTGTCGCCACCCGTGGCATCGTCCGCTGACATTTCGGTGGCCGTGGTCGCCGGTGAAGTGTCGGGCGACTTGCTCGCCGCGCGCCTGCTGGTCGGCCTGCGAGCGCACTTGCCGGAAGCGCGCTTTCATGGCATCGGCGGGCCGCGCATGGCCGAACAAGGCTTTGTGTCGGACGTCCCGATGGACAAGCTGTCGATCCGCGGCCTGCTGGCCGTCATTCCCAAGTACCGCGAGCTCAAACGCATTCAGAACACGCTGCGTGACCGCCTGCTGGCCGATCGGCCTGCCGTGTTCATTGGCGCCGACTATCCCGGGTTCAACCTCGGGTTAGAGGAGCAACTGCGCGCCGCCGGCATCCCGACCGTGCATTTTGTGAGCCCGCAAATCTGGGCCTGGCGCGGCGGGCGCATCAAGAAAATCATCAAGTCGGTCTCGCACATGCTGGTGATTTTTCCGTTCGAGGAAGAGATCTACCGCAAGGCCGGGGTGCCGGTCACGTACATCGGCCATCCGCTCGCTGAAGTCATTCCCCTGCAGCCAGACCAGGCCGGCGCGCGCGCCAGGCTTGGCCTGCCGGCCGACGTACGGGTTGTCACCGTAATGCCGGGCAGCCGCATGGGCGAACTCAAATACCTGGCCGCGCCCTACGTGCAAACGGTCAAGCTGCTCGTGCAGCGCGACCCTGATTTGCGCTTCGTGGTGCCGATGGCGGGCGATCGCCAGCGCGCCTATTTCACGGACCTGGTCAAGCAGGCCGGCCTGCAAGACGTCAAGATTGACCTGATCGACGGCCAGTCGCACGATGCCATTGCAGCGGCGGACGCGGTGCTGGTGGCGTCCGGCACGGCCACGCTGGAAGTGGCGCTGTTCAAAAAGCCGATGGTGATCGCCTACAAGGTCATGGCGCTGGAATGGCAGATCATCAAGCACATGGGCTACCAGCCGTGGATTGGCCTGCCCAACATCCTGGCGCGCGAATTCGTGGTGCCTGAATTCCTGCAAGGCGCCGCCACCCCGCAGGCGCTGGCCGACGCGCTGTGGCACCAGCTGAACGACGCGCCGAATCGCGCCAGCCTGGTGCAGCGCTTCACGGCCATGCACCATAGCCTGCTGCGCAACAGCGCCCACGAGAGCGCGGCGGCGGTCCTGCGCGTCATCACCGAGTCGAGACCATGACCAAGAAGAAGATCAATTTTTATCCCGGGCTAAAGAAAAACGCGTATCCGTTCACGCCGGACGATGTGGTCTGCGGTGTTGACGAAGCGGGGCGCGGCCCCCTGGCCGGGCCGGTTTTTGCGGCCGCCGTGATCCTGCATCCCGGGCGCCCCATCGACGGGCTGCGCGACTCCAAAAAACTGAGCGCCGAGCGGCGCGGCGAACTGGCGCCGCTGATCAAGCAGCATGCGCTGGCGTGGGCGATTGCCGAATGCTCGCATGAGGAAATCGACAGCATCAACATCTTGCAGGCGACCATGCTGGCGATGCGGCGCGCGGTCGAGGCGCTGGCGACGGTGCCCACCATCGCCCTGATCGACGGCAACCGCAGCCCGGCGATGCTGATCCGCTGTTTTCCCATCGTCGAAGGGGACGACAAGGTGCACGCCATTTCGGCCGCCTCGATCCTGGCCAAGACGGCGCGCGACGCTGCCCTGGTGGCCCTGCACGCGCTATACCCCGAATACGGCTTCGACCAGCACAAGGGCTACGGCACGGCGCTGCACCTGCAACGCCTGCGCGAACACGGCGCCTGCCCCGTGCACCGGCGCTCGTTCGCGCCGGTGCGCGCGGTGCTGCCGGTGGCGCCGGGCGACGCCTACCTGGGCGCGTCGATGGCGTTCGACTTCGGCGACCTGGAGGAAGCGGCATGAAACCGGTCTCCTCGCGCGACAATCCGTTTTATAAAGAGCTCAAGCACCTGGCGGGCAGCTCGCAGGCGCGCCGCAAGGCCGGCCAGACGCTGCTTGACGGCGTGCACCTGTGCCAGTCCTACCTGGCCATGCGCGGCGCGCCGCGCCACTGCCTGATTGCCGACAGCGCACTGGCCAATCCGGAAGTCGAGGCCATCGTGCGCCAGTGCGAAGCGGCGCACGCGCATTGCACCGTCATGCCCGACGCGCTGTACAACACCCTTAGCCAAGTCGAGCACGGCGTCGGGCTGATGTTCCTGATCGACACGCCCGTCCTGGCGCTGCCGGCCGCGCTGGAAGGCTCGGCCGTCTTGCTCGACAACCTGCAAGACCCCGGCAACGTCGGGTCCATCTTGCGCAGCGCGGCGGCGGCCGGCATTACCCAGGTGTTTTGCAGCACGGGCACGGCCTTTTGCTGGTCGCCCAAGGTGCTGCGTGCTGCCATGGGCGCCCATTTCGTGGTCGAGATCCATGAAAATGTCGACCTGGCGGCGCTGATCGGCGCGGCGGGGGTACCGGTGCTGGCCACCAGCGGTTACGCCAAGACACGTTTGTACGAAGTTGATCTTCGTCAACCTGTTGCGTGGTTATTTGGTCACGAGGGGCAAGGAGTTGCCGACGATCTGCTAGCATTGGCGAGCAACCAGCTTGTCATTCCTCATCTTGGCCAGATCGAATCGCTCAATGTGGCCGCGTGCGCGGCGGTCTGCTTTTTCGAACAGTTGCGCCAAAAACAGATGTAGACGTTCTGATCATATCTGGTACGCTCGAAGGTGTGTCTTTCCTGGAGTGAAGATGGATATCGCGCATTTGCATTTTTTGGTGGCGGAAGGCGAAACCCGGGCGCGCAAGTCGCTATGCGACATGCTGGCCACGCTGGGGGCGACGCAGATCACGGAAGTGTCAGACGGCAACTCCGCCCTTAAGTGTTTCCATGATACTTATGCGCCGCCGGTCAGCATCGCCATTGTCGACTTGGGACTGGCCGGCATGGACGGCCTGGAGCTGATTCGCCATCTGGCGGCCATGAATTGCCGCGCGCGCGTGATCATCATCGGCCAGCTCGAGAGCATGCTGCTGTTTTCCATTGAAACCATGGCCCAAGCCTACGGGCTTGAGCTGCTCGGCACGCTTGCCAAGCCGGTCAACGGCGCCGCGCTGCAAGAGTTGATCGGGCATTACGCGCCGCCGCCGGCGCCGTCACGGCGCGCGCCGGTGCCCATTTTCACGTTCGCCCAGGTCGGCCTGGGCTTGCAGGAGCGCCAGTTCGAGCCGTATTTCCAACCCAAGATCGCGCTTGAAACGGGGCACGTCAAGGGGCTGGAAGTGTTTGCGCGCTGGGTGCATCCCGACCATGGAGTGCTGGGGCCGAGTTCCTTCATCGACGCGCTGGAAGAAAATAACCGGATCGACTTTCTCGACTGGTGGATGATCGAAAAATCGGTCGAACGCTGTCGCGAGCTGCATGACCAGGGCTTGACCGTGGAAGTGTCGATCAACGTTGCGCCCGAAACGCTGGCCCATCCCGCCTTCATGCAGCAGATCAGCGCCTGCGTGGAGCGGCACCAGGTCGCGCCCAGGTACCTGACGTTCGAGATGCCTGAATCGTCGGTGCTGACCAATGACCCCAGCTTTTTGGAGCGACTGGTCAGGCTGCGCATGATCGGCTACGGGCTGGCGATTGACGATTACGGCACCGGGCGCTCCAATTTGCAGTTGCTGGCGCGCGTGCCGTTCACCGAGCTCAAGATCGACCGCAGTTTTGTCGACGGCGCCTCGCGCAAGCGGGGGCTGGGCACGGTGCTCAGTTCCTGCCTGGCGCTGGCCAAAAGCCTGGACCGTGAATCGTGCGCGGTGGGGGTGGAGACGCGCCAGGACTGGGACTTTTTGCAGGGGCTGGGGTGCACGTATGCGCAGGGCTACCATATCGCGCGGCCGATGAAGGCCGAGGCGTTTCCCGCGTGGCTGGAGGAGTGGACACAGTTTTTTGATTAGCCTTGCCTACGGAGTAGGTCGGAAAAGCGCAGGCGCATTCCGACAAGCGCCGTCGAAACGCATGGCGGAATGCGGGCACGCCCTTTTCCGCCCTACGGCCCGTGGCAGTGCGATGTACTCTCCCCACAACGGGTGTTGGCCGCTAGTATTCGCGCCGGTCCGGCTTGATCTCTTGCAGGATCGTGGTGGCGATTTCCTCGATCGATTTGGTGGTCGACGACAGCCACCGGATGCCTTCGCGCTTCATCATCAGCTCCGCTTCGTTGACCTCGTAGCGGCAGTTCTCCAGCGACGCATACTTGCTGCCCGCGCGCCGCTCATGGCGAATTTCCGACAGCCGCTCCGGCGTGATGCTCAGCCCGAAAATCTTGGCCCTGAACGGCGGCAGCGACGACGGCAGCTTGCCGCGCTCGAAATCGTCGGGAATGAGCGGATAGTTGGCCGCCTTGATCCCGTACTGCATCGCCAGGTACAGGCTGGTCGGCGTCTTGCCCGAGCGCGACACGCCCACCAAAATCACATCAGCCGCCGACAAATTCTTGTGCGACTGCCCATCATCGTGCGCGAGCGAGAAGTTGATCGCCTCGATCCGGTTCTTGTACTCCTCGCTGTCGACAATGTTGTGCGAACGGCCAATCGTGTGCGTCGACTTGACGCCCAGTTCCTGCTCCAGAGGGGCAACAAACGTCTGGATCAAGTCCATGTGCATGCCCTTGCATTTGCGGATTACGTCCGACAGCTCGGGTTTCACCAGCGTCGAAAAGACGATCGGCGCCTGGTTGTCGATGGCGAAGGTGTCGTTGATCCGGCGCGCCGCGTCATACGCCTTGTCGAGCGTGTCGATGAACGGCAGGCGCACCTGGCGAAAGCGCAGGTCGAACTGGGTCAGCACGGCGTGCCCGAAGGTCTCGGCGGTGATGCCGGTGCCGTCCGAGACAAAAAACACCGTGCGGGCCGACGTGGGAAGGGGAGCGCGTACTTCTGAAGTCATATGTGTCCGGTGTGTTTCAATGCTGCCAATGATTCAAGGTTGTGCCGTGTAAATTCCCGGCACAGGCTGTAAAATGCTCTTTAACGTACGTAATTGTGCTGCACCATACAAAGAATAACAAGAAGAGTCAGCCAGCCTCGCGCAAAGATTTCTATCAATAGTAAGGGTGTTTATCATGACAAGTTTGTCTACTGCAGCATACAAGGAGCCGGATCGCACGGGCGTCTACGTCGCGCCTTTCGAGTCGCTCCGGATGACCGATGTGGAGTCTGTGGGCGGCAAGAATGCGTCGCTCGGCGAAATGATCAGCCAGCTGGCCGCCGCCGGCGTGCGCGTGCCGGGCGGCTTTGCCACCACGGCCGAAGCCTTCCGCGATTTTCTGACCCACGCGGTGGACGGCGGCGCGTCGCTGGCCGATCGCATCGCCAAGCGCCTTGAAGGCCTGGACATTGACGACGTGCGTTCGCTGGCCGCCGCCGGCGCCGACATCCGCCGCTGGATCGTCGAGACGCCGTTCCAGGACAAGCTGGAACAGGAAATTCGCACCTTTTACGCGCGCCTGGTCGCCGATTCCGAGACCGAAATGTCGTTCGCGGTGCGCTCGTCGGCCACCGCCGAAGACTTGCCGGACGCCTCGTTTGCGGGCCAGCAGGAGTCGTTCCTGAACGTGGTCGGCATCGACAACGTGCTCGAAGCCATGAAGCACGTATTTGCCTCGCTGTACAACGACCGCGCCATTTCGTACCGCGTGCACAAGGGCTTTACCCACGCCGAAGTGGCCTTGTCGGCCGGCGTGCAGCGCATGGTCCGTTCCGACCTTGGCGCGGCCGGCGTGATGTTCACCATCGACACCGAGTCCGGCTTCAAGGACGTGGTCTTTGTCACCTCCAGCTACGGCCTGGGCGAGACGGTAGTGCAGGGCGCAGTCAACCCCGACGAGTTTTACGTGCACAAGCCGATGCTCGAACAGGGCAAGTCGCCTGTCATTCGCCGCAATATCGGCTCCAAGCTGCTGAAGATGGAATTTACGAATGAGGCGAAAGCCGGCCGTTCGGTGAAAACCGTCGACGTGCCGATCGAGATGCGCAACCGCTATTCGCTCACCGACGCCGAAGTGGTCGAACTGGCCAAGTACGCCGTCATCATTGAAAACCACTATGGCCGTCCGATGGACATCGAGTGGGGCAAGGATGGCCGCGACGGCAAGCTGTACATCCTGCAGGCGCGTCCAGAGACGGTCAAGTCGCAGCAAAAGGCGAGCGACGCGCAGATCCGCTTCAAGCTCAAGGGCACCGGCACGGTGCTGGCCCACGGCCGCGCGATCGGCCAGAAGATCGGCGCCGGGCGCGTGCGCGTGATTCACGACCCGTCCGAAATGGAACGCGTGCAGCCGGGCGACGTGCTGGTAGCCGACATGACCGACCCTAACTGGGAACCGGTCATGAAGCGCGCTTCGGCGATCGTCACCAACCGCGGCGGGCGTACCTGCCACGCGGCGATCATCGCGCGCGAACTGGGCGTGCCGGCGGTGGTCGGTTGCGGCGACGCCACCGAAACGCTGAAAGACGGCATGCTGGTGACGGTGTCCTGCGCCGAAGGCGACGAGGGCATGATCTACGACGGTCTGCTGGAAACGGAAATTTCGGAAACGGCGCGCGGCGAACTGCCGCCGATCGCCACCAAGATCATGATGAATGTCGGGAACCCGCAATTGGCGTTCGACTTCCAGTCGATCCCGAACGGCGGCGTGGGCCTGGCCCGCCTTGAGTTCATCATCAACAACAACATCGGGGTGCATCCAAAGGCGATTCTCGAGTATCCGAACATCGACGCGGACTTGAAGAAAGCGGTCGAATCGGTCGCGCGCGGGCATGCGTCGCCGAAGGCGTTTTATATCGACAAGCTGGCCGAAGGCATTGCCACCATCGCAGCGGCCTTCTGGCCCAAGCCTGTCATCGTGCGCCTGTCGGACTTCAAGTCCAACGAATACAAAAAGCTGATTGGCGGTTCGCGCTACGAGCCGGACGAAGAAAATCCGATGCTCGGTTTCCGTGGTGCGGCGCGCTACCTGTCGGCCGACTTTGCCGAGTCGTTCGAAATGGAGTGCACGGCCATGAAGCGCGTGCGCAACGACATGGGTCTGACCAACGTCGAGATCATGGTGCCGTTCGTGCGCACGCTGGGCCAGGCCGAGAAGGTGGTCAACCTGCTGGCCAAAAATGGCTTGAAGCGCGGCGAAAACGGCCTGCGTCTGATCATGATGTGCGAAGTGCCGTCGAACGCGATTCTGGCCAATGAGTTCTTGCAGTTCTTTGATGGTTTTTCCATCGGCTCGAACGACCTCACGCAGCTGACGCTGGGCCTGGACCGCGATTCGGGCATGGCGCTGCTGGCCGCTGACTTTGACGAGCGCGATCCGGCCGTCAAGGCGCTGCTGTCGATGGCGATCAAGGCTTGCCGCGAGCAGGGCAAGTACATCGGCATTTGCGGTCAGGGGCCGTCGGACCATCCTGACTTTGCAGCGTGGCTAATGGCCGAAGGGATCGAATCGATGTCGTTGAATCCCGATTCGGTGATCGATACCTGGCAAAAACTGGCCGCGATCTAAAAGAGAGACTGCTCCCGTAGGGGCTCGGCGCCCCCGCAGAAAAGCGCAAAGCGCGCATTCCGCCCTACTTGCGTTTGTCTGGCGGGAATGACAACAAAAACATTGACACCAGCCGCCAACCCGCTAGGATCACGTCAAGATTCAATTTGAGGAGACTGGCATGCAACAATGGATGATCTGGCTGGCTTTTTCCGGCGTGCTGGTGATCTTTGAAATGTTCACTGGCACCTTTTACCTCTTGATGATCGCCGCCGGCATGGGCGCAGGCGCGCTAGCCGCCATGTTCGGCATGAATCCGCCCGCGCAGATCGCCATCGCCGCCGTGGTGGGCGTGGCCGCCACGGGCCTGCTGCACCGTAGCCGCTTTGGCCGGCCGCTCAAACAGAACGCCGCGCGCGACCCCAACGTGATGCTCGACATCGGCCAGACCCTGCACGTGGACACTTGGCACGAAGGCACGGCGCGCGCCATGTACCGCGGCGCGCAATGGGACCTGGACCTGGCACCGGGCGCCATCGCTGGCGCCGGCACTTTTCGCATCGTCGAAGTGCAGGGCAGCCGCTTGATCGTCGCCAACACCTGACATACAACACACTGAAAGAGGCAAAAAATGGAAGCATTGGGCATATCGACGATCGTCCTGTTCATCGTTGCGCTGGTATTCGTATTCAAGACCATCAACGTGGTGCCGCAGCAGCATGCCTGGGTCGTTGAACGGCTGGGGAAATACCACGCCACGCTGGCCCCTGGCCTGAACATCGTAATCCCGTTCATCGACCGCATCGCCTACAAGCACATCCTCAAAGAGATTCCGCTCGACGTACCGCCGCAGGTGTGCATCACGCGCGACAACACGCAGCTGCAGGTCGACGGCATCCTGTACTTCCAGATCACCGACGCCATGCGCGCCTCGTACGGCTCGTCGAATTATCTGGCCGCCATCACGCAGCTGGCCCAAACCACGCTGCGCTCGGTGATCGGCAAGATGGAGCTCGACAAAACGTTCGAAGAGCGCGACCACATCAACACTACCATCGTCAACGCGATCGACGAGTCGGCCGCGAACTGGGGCGTGAAGGTGCTGCGCTACGAGATCAAGGACTTGACGCCACCGGAGTCGATCCTGCATTCGATGCAGGCGCAGATCACGGCGGAACGCGAAAAGCGCGCCTTGATCGCGGCGTCCGAAGGGCGCAAGCAGGAGCAGATCAACATCGCCACGGGCGAACGCGAGGCGGCCATTGCCCGCTCCGAAGGCGAGAAGCAAGCTTCGATCAACCGCGCCGAAGGCCAGGCCGCAGCGATCATCGCGCTGGCCCAGGCAAACGCCAACGCATTGCGCCAGATCGCCGGCGCGATTGCCGAACCGGGCGGGCATGACGCGGTCAACCTGAAGGTGGCCGAGCAGTACGTGCACGCCTTCGGCGAGCTGGCCAAGACCAACAACTCGATCATCGTGCCGGCCAATTTGTCGGACATCAGCGGCTTGATCGCCAGCGCGATGCAGATCGTTAAAGTGCAGAAGTAGGAACCGCTTGGACTTGTCGCTGCCATCGGGCGCTTACCTGTTCGGCGCCTTGCTGTTTGGGCTGATTGGTTTTGCGGCCTTCCGCTACGGGAAAAGAACCGGGAACATGGCCGTGATGCTGATCGGCGTGGTGCTGATGGTGTATCCGTATGCGGTGTCCGAGACCTGGGTGCTGTATGCGGCGGGCGCTGCGCTGTGCGGGGCGCTGTACTGGTTTCGGCACGACTGAGTGGATCGCCCAATACGGGGAACACACAGCATTGTGAAAGAATCGGGCGCTAAGCCATTTCAGTTATTTTTAGGATCACGTAGCGGCCGCATCTTCGCAGCTTGATAAGGTGAGTCAATATACAAAAATTCTTGCGTGCAATTTGTCCAGGTGGTAAGTTGCTTTATAACATTCATACAAAAGGCGCAACCACCATGATGACATGCGTGAAGAACCACTCGACGCTGTCCGGCCTGTCAACCGTCGTCGCCGCGATGCTCATGCTCGGTGGATGCGCCGGAGAACGTATCAAGCCGGCTGAAATGGGCGCGCCGGTCAAGCTGAGCTGCATCAACTTGTCGGACGAGCTGGTGGCGACGGAGGCGAAAGGCTTATTCAAAATAGTCTGGGTCACGCGCCTGGCACGCGGTCCTTACATTTCGGAGCGTGAAAGCGCCGAAGGCACCTTTTACCGTGCTTCTCCCGGCGGAGTGTTCCTCGGCCAGCCGGCGCTGATGAGCAAGCCATCCGGTCCAGGGACCCACATGACCTTTGACGGTGGCATTTTCGTGCCGCGCGATTCGGCAACTGCGCCGCAGGTTTATGCGTACGTCGCCAACGTGGCAACGCCCGCCGTCCCATATCCGGCGAGCGCAAACTGCGAAAACACGAACGTTGTGCTTGACCCTGTAACCCGCCTCGTCAGCGTCTCCGGGTTTGCCGCCACGATGGCCAAGGGGACACTCGATGGCGTGGCCAGTGGGCCTGCAGCCTATAACCGCCAGGCTATTGCCGGTGGGGCCGCGGCCGGCGCCGTGACTGGTGCCATCATCGCAACGATGATGAACTATGATGTGGGAAAAATCACCCGTCTTCCGGCAACGATCGACGCCCAGTTCAACGGCAAGCTCGCCGTTGCGGCACGCACGGCAGTACCAATTGCAGCAGCGCCAAAGCAGCCTTAACACCGCGTTCTGTTTTGCGAACCCGTCAGTCTGCAATCGGTACGACTGCCACCATGGGGGCAGTGCCGGGCGTGTCACGAAGCAGGCGTGAGCCGGCATGCTGTATCCGCGATGGGAGCCGGCCTCCCGGAACCGGCTTGCAGCGGCGGCCCGAGCTGCCCGCCTGGCTTAACGCAAGCGCCTAGCCACCGATGTGGCGCTTCGGCCCGGAATGTCGCTACAGCGCTTAGCGCCCAATTTTTTCCGTTTTTTCTGCTCGACCCAATAAGTATCGCCCAAATAAAAACGCCAGCGCGGCAATGCCGCGCTGGCGTTTTTTATTTGCGGCCACGGCCGCGCGCTTTACAGCGACAAAGCGGACAGCTTGGCCAGGCCCAGTGCCACATTGTTGCGCGCTGCGCCTTCGGTAGCCATGCGCAAGCGCGTGGTGCCGGCGAAAGCATCGGTGGCGCCGGCGGTGTGCTCGGACTTGATCGACTCGCGCCATACGACCGCGCCGGTGGCGGCGTTGGTCAGGGTCCAGCCCATTTCAACGCCCACGGTGAACGACAGGCCAAAGCTTGGCTGGGTGAGGTTGAAGATGGCGACGTTCAGGTTGTATTTGCCGCCTTTGCCTTCGACCACGCTGGAAAACGTCTTGTTCTGGTTGATGCTGGATACCAGTGCCTGCTTCAGGTCGGCGTCGCTGATTTGCGACTTCCACATCGGGTTGGTTTCAGCGCCGCCGCCGGTGCTCACCGAGACCGATGCTGCATGGTGGTTGGTCGTCGTGACGGCCGTTGGCACCATCGCGGTGCTGGTGACGGGGCTGGCGCAGCCGCCCAGGACCAGGGTGGCAGCCAGGGCTGCGGCAGGGAACAGGGCGCCGACGATTTTCTTGATGTGCATTTTTTGTCTCTTTTAGTGGTGGTGTAATTATTGTTTTGGAGCGGTCAACATATTGGTCACTACTTCGTCGACCATGAGCTCGGGCGACTTGCGGTTCAGCGAGGTGTGCATCGCGTTGCCCATCGCCAGTGGAAAACCGCTTTGCGGGTCCCGCAGGTTGATGGTCAATTCGATCAGGTACATCGTCAGGTCCCAGTACCAACGGTCGACATAGGTCACGGCAGCATCGGCGGGGTAGGGGCTGGACAATTGCGGCCCTTTGATCACCTTGAAGCCGCGCTTTTCAAGATTGGTCTTGATCAAGTCATCGATGTCCTTGTTATCCTTGGGCTGCTTGACGACATACACGGTTTTGATCGTGCTAAGGTCGGTGCCCGGCGACAGCATGGATTTCGACTGGCTGGCGCAGCCTGTGAGCGAGAGCACTCCCAGGAACAGGCACAGCGTGAGCAGGCGGCGTTGGAACATTGATTGGTCCTTTATTGATCAAAAATGGTATCAAACCATCGCAAATGATTGTAGAGCAAATGTTTCGTAATAGAAAGTAATTTATTGATTTTCGGCAAAATTGACCCGTTGGCATTTGCTGGAAAATCAGGCAGGCTTCAGTGCTAATATTGCCTCTTGAAAACCAGGAGGGCAGCCATGAAAGTCGTGATCATTACCGGTGCTTCCGACGGCATCGGCGCCGAAATGGCGCGCCAGCTGGCCGCCGCAGACGGCGCGCGTGTCGCGCTGGTGCTGGCGGCGCGCAACCGGGATTTGCTCGACGCAGTTGCCGCCGACTGCACCGCGCTGGGTGCACAGGCGCTCGCGGTGCAAACGGACGTGTCGGTGCAGCACGACTGCAAGCGCCTGGTGGCGGCCGCAGTGGAACGTTTCGGGCGCATTGACGTTCTGATCAACAACGCCGGGCGCTCGGCGCACGCGCTGTTCGAGGAGGTTACCGACCTGGGTTGGTACGAGGACTTGATGCGCGTGAACCTGTGGGGCAGCGTCTGGTGCACCCACGCCGCGCTGGCGCACCTGAAAGCGGCCAAGGGCAGCATCGTGGCCGTGTCGTCGCTGGCGGGGTTGGTAGGCGTACCAGGCCGCTCGGCCTATGGGGCAAGCAAATTTGCGATGACCGGCTTTTTCGAATGCCTGCGGGTTGAACTGAAAGGGGCGGGCGTAAGCGTGACGACGGCCTTTCCCGGTGTGGTGGCGACCCGCATTCGGCATCGCGGCTACAACGCCGCCGGCGGGGAGCTTGGTTCGAGCAGCCTGAAGGAAGATGACGCAATGCCGGTGGAGGAGTGCGCGCGCTTGATCCTGGAAGGCATGCATGGGCGCAAACGCGAGGTCGTGATGACTGCCAAAGGCAAGCTCGGTCGCTTCCTGAAACTGTTGGCGCCGGGGATGATTGAGGACATGGCGCTTGCTGCCGTCAAGGACGAAGCCAAGCCGCATTAAAATGCAACCCTGCACCGGCTTTGCGGTCGTGGGCGTAGTAAAGCGCGTTGAGATCAGCCGGCCCGACAAAAATCGAAAAGCTTGCGAACCGAAAAGAGAACAACATCGCACCGACGCGTGCAAGGGTGTAGTAAAACGGGCTGAGATCAGCCGGCCCAAAAGAAGTCGCGAAGTTTGCGAACCCGAAAACGAAAACGACATCGTCCTCGCGCAGGCGGGGACCGATAGAGCGGATGCCAATAGTTGCATTCGAATCAATGCGTTACAGTGACTGGCTCCTATAAATTTATCCGTGACTCGTCGGTTCTATGGGTCCCCGCGCGCGAGGGCGATGTAGGGGCTGCTCGGCGGGTAAGGATGTAGCGCCAGCTTAAGCATCTCCAAAGTCTGCCTGCGTATAAAAGGGTCACCACTAACGACTTGGAGACGTCATGAAAAACTGGGTGCGGGCCAACAAAGGCTTTGTCGCTTTCCTTCTGCTGTTCGGCCTGTTTCGCACGGCGGTTGCGGACTGGAACCCCATCCCGACGGCCTCCATGCGGCCCAACTTGCTTGAAGGCGATGTCGTCTTCGTCAATCGCCTCGCCTTCAACGTCAAGGTGCCCCTCACCGACGTGGTGCTGGCGCGCACTGGCGAGCCGCAGCGCGGCGACGTGGTCACGTTTTCGTCGCCCACCGACGGCACGCGCCTGATCAAGCGCGTGCTTGCCTTGCCCGGCGACGTAGTCGAGATGCGCAATGAACATCTCATCATCAACGGCCAGCGCGCCAACTATGTCCAGACCGGCGAAGTCATGGAATCCATGGGCGATGGCAAGTCCGTGCCCGCCCAGCGCGTGACCGAAACCATCGGCGAGCGCCATCAGCAAATTCAGTTGCTGCCATCGATCATGGCGCGTCGCGATTTTTCCCCCATCACTATTCCTCCAGATAAGTTCATGATGCTGGGCGACAATCGCGACAACAGTGCCGACTCGCGCTACATTGGCCTGGTGCCGCGCAAACTGTTGATCGGGCGCGCGGTGCGGGTGCTGGTGTCGGCTGATATTGAAGGCAACTGGATGCCGCGCGGCGATCGTTTCGGCAAGAAGCTCGGCGCGCAGGCGCAGTAGCAAACCTCAGTAGCAAACCTAGGTAGCAAACCCAAGTAGCAAAAGAGAATTAGCGTTAAAATCCTGCTCTTCGGTTTGCCGCGCTGTGCGCAACCGTTTATTTTGGGGCTGCGCGGATGCAAAGATTGTTAACGGTAATTCTCGCCTGTCTGGGCATGGTGGGCGCGCTGGCAATCGACACCTATCTCCCTTCTTTCCTCGCCATCGGGCGTGACTTTCAGGTCGGCCCGCTGGCGGTGCAGCAAACGCTGAGCGTTTTTCTGTTCTCGTTTGCATTCATGATGCTGTTTTACGGCACCTTGTCCGACTCGTTCGGCCGGCGCCCCGTGATCCTGGTCGCCTTGTCGCTGTACACCGCAGCGTCGCTGGGCGCCGTGTTCGCACCCACCTTTGGCGCACTGCTGGCATGCCGCGCCTTGCAGGGCCTGGCTGCCGGCGCCGGTTCCGTCATCGGCCAGGCCATCGTGCAAGACCGTTACGCGCACGACCAGGCGCATGCGCAGAAGATCATGTCGCACATCATGATGGTGTTCGGCCTGGCGCCCGCCATTGCGCCGGTGCTGGGCGGCTGGCTGCACGTCACGTTCGGCTGGCGCTCGACCTTTCTGTTCCTGGCCAGCTTTGGCGCCTTGATGATCGTGCTCGTCTACCGTTGGCTGCCGGAGAGCTTGCCGCGCGAACAGCGCCACGCCTTTCACGGCGTGGCCATTGCCCGCAACTACCTGAAGGTGCTGCGCAACCCGGAATTTTTGCTGTTGGCAACTGCGGTCGGGCTGGCTTTCGGGGGGTTATCGCTGTATATCGGCTCGGCCGCCAATTTTGTGATGGTGATCCTGAAGCTGCCGGAAACGGCGTTCGCCTGGCTGTTCATTCCAATGATCGGCGGCATGACGATCGGTTCGGCCTGGAGCGCCAAGGCGGCTTCCAGGATTGCACCGTCGACCATGATGTGGCTCGGCTTTGGCATCATGGGCGCCGCCGGTGCGCTCAGCGTGGCCTACAACGCGGCCTTCGTGGCCGCCGTGCCGTGGGCGGTGCTGCCCTTGGGCTTGTACACCTTTGGACTGGCGGTGGCGATGCCCGCGATCCAGGTTAGCGCGCTGGGGCTGTTTCCGGAAAATCGCGGCCTGGCGGCGTCGATGCTCTCGTTTATCCAGATGACGCTGTTCGCGCTGGTGTCAGGCCTGGTCGCGCCGATGCTGTTCGACAGCGCGCTCAAGCTGGCGTGCGGCGTGCTGGCCGGCCTGGTGGCCAGCTTCATTTGCTGGCGCCTGAGCCTGCTGCTGGCGCGCCCGCTCGCACGCGTGGCGGCATAAGCCGCGACCGCTTAGCGCGCGTGCGTCTTCATGGCGGCGGCAACTTCGCGTTTGCCGTCGCGCTCTTTCTCGGTGGCGCGCTTGTCGTGCTGCTTCTTGCCCTTGGCCAGGCCGATCTCGCACTTGATGCGCCCGCCCTTGAAGTGCAGGTTGAGCGGCACCAGCGTGTAGCCGGAACGCTCGACCTTGCCGATCAGCTTTTCCAGTTCGGCACGGTGCAGCAGCAGCTTGCGCGTGCGTACCGCGTCCGGATGGGTAAATGAGGAGGCGGTCGCCAGTGCGCTCACGTGCGCACCGAACAGGAACAACTCGTCCCCGCGCACGACGACGTAAGCTTCCTTGATTTGCACCCGCGAGTCGCGGATGGCCTTGACTTCCCAACCTTCGAGGACGATGCCCGCTTCCCAGCGGTCCTCGATGAAGTAGTCGTGAAAAGCTTTTTTATTGTCAGCAATGCTCATGAAATGGCTAGAATGTGGGGTTCAGGTAAACTAATAACCAACATCATAGCAAACGGTTGAACAATGGCAGTAGTGCACAAAACAGTATTTCTCGGCTATAGCGCTGAACAGATGTTCGACCTGGTCGCCAAAGTGGAAGATTATCCCAAGTTTCTGCCGTGGTGCGGTGGGGTCAAGGTACTCGAAAGGGATGCCGATACGCTGGTCGCGTGCCTGGCCATCCACTTTCATGGCGTGAACCAGAGCTTTACCACGCGCAACCATAACAGCCGGCCCACCCAAATGAAGATGAAGCTTGTGGATGGCCCTTTCAAAACCATGGACGGGACTTGGACCTTCAAGGCGCTGCGCGCCGACGCCTGCAAGGTGGAATTCGATTTGTATTACGAGTTTTCGAACATGCTTCTCGAACAATTGATCGGGCCAGTCTTTGGCGTGATCGCCAACAGCATGGTCGATTCCTTTTGCAAACGGGCCGAGACGGTGTATGGCTGAGTTGATCAAGGTGCAGGTCTGCTACGCGACCGCGTTGCGCGAATTTTTCTGTGACCTGACAGTGGCGCAGGGGACGACGATCGAGCAGGCAATTGCACAGAGCGGCGTGCTGCAGGACATTCCTGGCATCGACCTAGCGACGCAGGCAGTCGGCTTGTATGGCAAGAAACGGCCGCTGGAGACGGTGCTGCGCGAGCGCGACCGGATTGAAATTTACCGCCCGCTGGTGGCGGACCCGAAGGATTCGCGGCGCAGGCGGGTCGGCAACAAGCCGGCCTGACTGTGCGCTTGACGGCGCCTGTGACTGCCTAGCCGCAAAATTCGCCGATGCTCTTTTCGGCGGCCGCCTTGCGCTCCGCGCGCTGCTTGTCGTCGAGCCAGCTGCGCTCTGCGTTGGCCTCGCGGATCGGTGCGCCCGTGTCGATCTGCGTCTTGGCCTGGCGGGCGGAAGTGCAGGCCGCAGCCTTGGCCTTGGCGTTTTCCGCCTCGAGGCCCGCTTTCTTTTCCGATTCCACCTGTTCGGTCTTGCGCTTGCGATATTCGGCTTCGCGCTCGGCGAGCGACGGCGGCGCGACTTTAGTGGCAGCGGCAGGCGCCGCCGCCGCTGGTGCTGTTGCTGTTGCTGTTGCTGGTGCGGGTGCTGCACCGGATGCGGTGGCCATATTGCGCCCCCGCAGGATGTTTTTCTGCGGCGTGCCCGGCGGCGGTGGACGGTCTGAAAACTGCTTCATGCCCTTGGCATCGATCCAGGCATATTGCGCATGGCTCAGATTGGCAACGATGAGCAGGGCGCCGCCAGCAATAAGTTGCAAGCCGCGCAAGATGTTCGAGTTGTTCATGTGAATCTTTCCGTGCGTTATCTAATGCCCGATTTAACCGTGAATACGGCGCGCGGTCAACGGTGCAGATCGAATAAAGGCGGTTTTGAGGCCCTGGGGAGACGGCAGGGTGGAACTTCTGTATAATTCGCTTTTGCGCCAATAGGAAAATGCTATGCGTCTACTTCAGAAAGCACTCACGTTCGATGATGTGCTGCTCGTCCCGGCTTACTCCAACGTCTTGCCAGCCGACACCTCCCTCAAAACTCGCCTGACCCGCAATATCGCCTTGAACATTCCGTTGGCTTCCGCCGCGATGGACACGGTGACCGAGGCGCGCCTTGCTATTGCCATGGCGCAGGAAGGTGGCATTGGCATCATCCACAAGAACCTGTCCCCCAAGGACCAGGCGCGGGAAGTGGCGCGAGTCAAGCGTTTTGAGGCTGGCATTTTGCGCGATCCGATCACGATCCCGCCGACGATGAAGATTCGCGACGTCATTGCCTTAACGGAGCAGTACGGCATTAGCGGCTTTCCTGTGGTGGAAGGCAAGACGGTAGTCGGCATCATCACCAACCGCGATTTGCGTTTTGAAGAAGAGCTCGACGCGGAAGCGCGCGCCAAGATGACGCCGCGCGACAAGCTGGTGTATGTCAAGGAAGACGCCGACACGGCTGAAGCGAAGCGCTTGATGAACAAGCACCGCCTTGAGCGCGTGCTGGTCGTCAATGACGAATTCGAACTGCGCGGCCTCATCACCGTCAAGGATATTCAAAAGTCGCACGAGCACCCGTTTGCCTCGAAAGATGCGCACGGCAAGCTGCTGGTGGGCGCGGCCGTGGGCGTGAGCGCGCGCGACGAAGAACGCATTGACCTGCTGGTGGCCGCCGGCGTGGACGTGCTGGTGGTCGACACCGCGCATGGCCACTCGCAAGGCATCCTGGACCGCGTACGCTGGATCAAGACCAAGTATCCGCAGATTGACGTCATCGGCGGCAATATTGCCACTGCGGCGGCAGCACTGGCGCTGGTCGAATACGGCGCCGATGCGGTCAAGGTTGGCATCGGCCCTGGCTCGATCTGCACCACCCGCATTGTTGCCGGCGTGGGCGTGCCGCAGATTACCGCGATCTCAAACGTGGCCGAAGCGCTGGCCGGCACCGGCGTGCCGTGCATTGCCGACGGCGGCATTCGCTTCTCGGGCGACATTTCCAAGGCGCTGGCGGCGGGCGCATCGTCGGTCATGATGGGCAGTATGTTTGCCGGCACCGAAGAAGCGCCGGGCGAAGTGATCCTGTACCAGGGCCGCTCGTACAAATCGTACCGGGGCATGGGTTCGCTGGGCGCGATGGCCGACGGCTCGGCCGACCGCTATTTCCAGGACGCCTCGGCCAAGGCCGACAAGTTTGTGCCTGAAGGTATTGAAGGGCGCGTTGCCTACAAGGGCAGCGTGCTGGCGATCATTTACCAGATGGTTGGCGGCGTGCGCCAGTCGATGGGCTACTGCGGTTGCGCATCGATCGACGAACTGCGTGAAAAAGCGGAGTTTGTCGAGATCACCTCAGCCGGCATGCGCGAATCGCACGTGCACGACGTGCAGATCACCAAAGAAGCGCCGAACTACCGTTCGGGCGAATAAATAGTGCAGTTGCAGCGCGGCGACCAGATCGCCGCGTTGCGTATATGCCTTCAGTTTTCAGTTACCACTTCCATAGCGCCCTCATGCACTCAAAAATCCTCATTCTCGATTTTGGTTCCCAGGTTACCCAGCTGATCGCGCGCCGTGTGCGCGACGCCGGCGTGTTTTCCGAAGTCTTTCCGCATGATGTCAGCGACGAGTTCGTACGCAACTATGGCGCGGCCGGCGTGATCCTGTCGGGCAGCCATAATTCCACGCTGGACGGCGAATCGCCGCGCGCGCCGCAAGCCGTGTTCGAACTGGGCGTACCGGTGCTGGGCATTTGCTACGGCATGCAAACCATGGCGGCCCAGTTGGGCGGCAAGGTCGAGATGGGCGCCGTGCGCGAATTCGGTTACGCCGAAGTGCGCGCGCGCGGCCATACGGCGCTGCTCAAGGGCATCAACGACTTCGTCACCGACGAAGGCCACGGCATGCTGAAGGTATGGATGAGCCATGGCGACAAGGTGATTGACATGCCGCCAGGCTTCAAATTGATGGGCGACACACCCAGCTGCCCGGTGGCTGCAATGGCCGACGAAGAGCGCCGCTTTTATGCAGTGCAGTTCCATCCGGAAGTGACGCACACCAGCCAGGGCAAGGCAATTTTGGGCCGCTTCGTGCATGAGATTTGCGGCTGCAAGTCGGAGTGGAACATGCCCGACTACATCTCGGAAGCGGTCGAGAAGATCCGCCAGCAAGTTGGCACCGATGACGTGATCCTGGGCTTGTCGGGCGGCGTTGATTCCAGCGTGGCTGCGGCGCTGATCCACCGGGCGATTGGCGACCAGCTGACGTGCGTGTTTGTCGACCATGGCCTGCTGCGCCTCGACGAAGGCAAGATGGTCATGGACATGTTCGCCAAGAACCTGGGCGTGAAAGTCATCCGCGTCGACGCTGAAGAACAGTTCCTTGGTCACTTGACGGGCGTTGCCGATCCGGAAGCCAAGCGCAAGATTATCGGTCGCGAGTTCGTCGAAGTGTTCCAGGTGGAAGCGGCCAAGCTGAGCAATGCGAAATGGCTGGCACAGGGCACGATTTATCCGGACGTGATCGAAAGCGCGGGCAAGGGCAAGAAGGGGCAGACCATCAAGAGCCACCACAATGTGGGCGGGCTGCCGGAAACATTGAACTTGCAATTGCTCGAGCCGCTGCGCGAACTGTTCAAGGATGAAGTGCGCAAGCTGGGCGTGGCGCTCGGGCTGCCGCATGACATGGTGTATCGCCATCCGTTCCCGGGCCCGGGTCTGGGAGTGCGCATTCTGGGGGAGGTGAAGAAGGATTTTGCCGACCTGCTGCGCCGCGCGGATGCCATCTTTATTGAAGAGCTGCGCAATACGCCGTGCGAATTGCCTGCGCTGGAAAGCATTGACGTCGGCGAGGCGCCGAAGAACTGGTATGAAGCGACCAGCCAGGCGTTTGCCGTGTTTTTGCCAGTAAAATCGGTGGGCGTGATGGGCGACGGGCGCACGTACGAGTATGTGGTGGCGCTGCGCGCGGTGCAGACGCTCGACTTCATGACGGCGCAGTGGGCGCACTTGCCGCATAGTTTGCTGGGCAAGGTGTCGAATCGGATCATTAACGAAGTGCGGGGCATTAACCGGGTGGTTTATGATATTTCGGGCAAGCCACCGGCGACCATCGAGTGGGAATGATCCTTAGTCCGGCAACCTAGCGCGGCTCCGCGCAAGATCCGACTCCAAGGCCCCTGACTTTCCAGGGGCTTTTTGCTTTTTGGGAATCGAGGTCTGGCAATTGCAGGCATTGGCGAGCAGGCGCGCCCGATAGTACCTAAGCGTGTACGACCTACCCGACGTACGATCGAAATTAATTGATGCGTCACAGTGATTCGGGCGCAATGATGGAATCGAAATGCACTAAGTCTCTGTTTTTTTGAGGAATAATGGCGTAAAAATGCCAAATTTCATTGATGGTATCAAGAGGTAAACCTTATGCTTACCGACGTCAAATTGAAAATCTCAAGCCAAGCGATAAGGCGTTCAAGGTAGCCGACCGCGATAGGCTTTATGTCTTCGTGCTGCAGTCCGGTACGGACGGCGCAAACGTTCTAAGGTAACCTACATTACAGAACGTCCGTGGCAACAGCGATATCTTTCGACGTTGCGATATATAGCCTTCTGCCCTTAATCGCTTTCCCCTTACGGACAAACGGGAAGCGTGGCCCCGGTTGAAGCGCGCTCGTTTGCGCGACCAATTCTGCGCAGTGGATTAACTCGCCCCGCGCACTGAATGCACAAGCGCGATGGGCCCTGCTGTTTAGCAAGCTACCAAGTAATGGATGCTGTTCCGGGAGTTCCGGGTTATGCTTCTGCTTATCGTATGAATATCAGAAAAATACTCCGTGCCCTGGCCGGTGGCCTCTATCTGCTACTCGGATTGCTGTTTGTTTTTTCCGGCTTGCAGAATGCACACAAACTCTGGAGCGTTGCGACGCCTAATTTGCATTTTTTAAAAACAACCGGTTCGGTGGAAGAAGTCGTCAAGCACGGCAATCCCGACAGCGAAGCAATCCACCCAAGTTAAGACATTTCAACAGTTTTTCTGAGTCATCTTCTTGTGTGGTTTTACGCCGGGCTTCCTGGGCTTCGAACGATTCTCTCGATGGCGATAG